>NZ_JBEOSB010000011.1:0-284838 GCF_040302705.1 Streptomyces sp. NPDC097640 | reverse complement strand
GCTGTCCCCTTGACCACGCCACCCAGGAAATGGCTCGCGTCCAGGTTCAGCCCTTCCAGCCCGTCGCCCAGCTGCTTGGCGTAGGACGGCTTCTTCGGCGCGGCGTCCCGCGCCCCCTCCACCGCCGCCTTCGCCACCCCATGCGCCTCATCCCGCTGCCGCCGCGCCTCCGCCAACAACTCCTGCGCGGCCTTCACCTCAGCCGCACCCGGGTCGTGGAACGCACCTGGCTTGTCCGGCAGGCTCGACGGATCCCGCTTGTCCGCAGGCAGACCGTTGTACGCGTCCACCGCCTTGTTGTACGCGGACACCTTGTCGTTGTGCGCCGAGCGGGCGTCGTCGGAGGCTTGCTTGCCCTTCTTGTACCGGCGGATCGCCTCCTCGGCCTGGCCCTGCGCCCACTCCACCGTCCCCGCGAACCGCTCCAGCGCCCCCGACGCCTTCTCACACGCATCCGCCGCCGCGAACCACTTCTTCGGCTCGACCGACACACTCTCCCGGAACGCGTCCGCCGCCTTCCCCCTCAAGGACTGTGAGCTCAGCCCCCGCAGCCCCTTGCCCACGTTGTTGAACGCGGTCTTGAAGTCGGTGAGATGACTCGCGGTCGACCGCAGCTTCGACGGGCTGCCGTGGATCAGCTTCTTGGCATCCTCACTCTCGCCCAGTTGCATCTCATCGACGGCCGCGCCCAGCGCGTTCGCCGCCGAATCCGACTTGTCCCGGACCCAGTCCGCACCGCTCTGCCAGCCGACGTCATCCAGCCGGTCCGCCGTCCAGTCCCCCGCGCCATCGACCAGCCCACCGACGTCCTCGACCCGGTCATCGACCCAGTCCTCGACGCCGTCCGGTATGAAGTCACCAATCCCCACGCGCAGTTACCCCCGTGCAACAGTCGCAGCGGCCTGTCTCCCGGCCGTTGATCGGCACCGTACCCGCCAAGCGGAACGCGGGGCACCGGGGGCCCGGCGGCTGGGTGCGTTCAGCCTGTTTCCGCCGCTTCGACCGGGCTGTTCGAATCCTCCGGGGCCTGTTGGGGCCTCCTCCGCCCCTTCAGCCCCTGGTAGAGCAGCGCCGCACCCGCCACGCCGAGCGACCACAGCAGATACCGGCCCGACATCACCAGCAGCGCCACAACCGCCACCAGCGCCACCAGGGCCGCCGCGCGGATCGCCCCGCGCCGGGGCAGCAGGCGCAGCGCGGCGGCCACGCCGATCGCGTACACCGTCACGAAGGAGCCCGTGGTGAGGAGCACCAGGGGCCGGGCGTCCGCGTGGGTGGCGGTCACCACGAGCAGGCTGAGGAAGCCGAGCGCCGAGACGACCGCGAGGCTGCGGCGCGGTATCTCGCCCGCGCTGCCGCCGCGCCCCAGCCACCCCGGCAGCGCGCCGTCCCGGCCGAGGGCCGCGCCGAGCTTGGCCGCGCCCGCGTAGTACGCGTTCATCGTGCCGAGGGTCAGCAGGAGGGCGGCCGCGGCGGCGAGCAGCCGGGCGTTGCCGCCCATGCCGCGGGCCATCAGCTCGCCCAGCGGGGCGTCGGCCTCGGCAGCGCCCGAGCCGAGCACCGCGACGACGGCGAACGCCACGGACAGATACAGCAGCCCGACGATCACGACGGCGGCCGCGGTGGCCCGGGGCAGGTCGCGGGCCGGGTCGCGGAACTCCGCCGCCAGGTGGGTGATCGCCTCCCAGCCGGCGAAGCTCCACACCAGCAGCGCGGCCGCCGGGCCGATCGCGGCCCAGCCGTGCGGGGCGAACGGCTCCAGGTGGTCCGTACGCGCCTGGGGCAGGGACAGCGCGACGGCGGCCAGCAGCAGGGCGATCAGCAGCCCCGAGAGCGCGAGCTGGAGCCGCCCGGTCACCCGCAACCCGGCGGTGTTGGCGACCGTGACGACGGCCATCAGCACCACCGCCGTGACCGTGCGGGTCGCGGTCCCGCCGCCCACGGCGGCCTCGGTGTACGAGCCGGCGAACAGCGCGGCCGCGGACGCACCCGGGGGCACCGCGAGGTAGAAGCACCAGCCGACCACCGCCGCGGTCCGCTCGCCGAAGGCCAGCCGGGCGTACGTGGACACGCCCCCGGCGTCGGGGTAGCGGGCGCCGAGCGCGGCGAAGGTGGCGGCCAGCGGCGCGGACACCAGGACGAGGGCCAGCCAGGCCAGCAGCGAGGCGGGGCCCGCGGTCTCGGCCGCGAGCGCGGGCAGCGCGATGACGCCCGTGCCCAGCACCGCCCCCACGTACAGCGCGGTGCCCTGGAGCGCGGTGAGCCGCCCGGCGGGGGCGGGGCGACGGGGTGACGGTGGTGGTGCTTCGCTCATGCCGGGCAGCCTCGCCGAGCCGATCACCGGCCGACCAGCGGCGGAAATGTCATGCTGCGATAAATTCCCGCCATGGCCGCCGCACCCGCCTCGCCCGCCTTGCCCGCCCTGCCCACCTCGCCCGCCGCGCCCGAACCCGTCGCCCCGCCCGAACCCGCCGCCGCGCCCCCGCACACCGTGGCCGTCGCGGTGACCGACGGCGCCGCCACCTTCGAGCTCGCCGTGCCGTGCGAGGTCTTCGGCCTGGACCGCTCCGACATCGCCGACCCGTGGTACGAGCTGCGGCTGTGCGCCGCCGAGCCCGGCCCGCTGCGCACCGCGGCCGGCCTGGGCATCCCCACCCCGTACGGCCTCGACGACCTCGTCGAGGCGGACACCGTGTTGGTGGCCGCCTGCTCCCGCGCCGTCCAACTGGCCCCGCCGCCCGGCCTGGTCGCCGCCGTGCGCAAGGCCCATGAGCTGGGCCGGCGGATCGTCTCCATCTGTAGCGGCGCGTACGTCCTGGCCGCCGCCGGGCTGCTGTCGGGCCGCCGGGCGACCACGCACTGGATGAACGCCGCCGACTTCGCCCACCGCTTCCCGGACGTCGACCTCGACCCCACGGCCCTCTACGTCGAGGACGGCACCATCCTCACCTCGGCCGGCACCGCGTCCGCGATCGACCTGTGTCTGCATCTGGTGCGCCAGGACCACGGCGCGGCGGTGGCCAACGAGGTGGCGCGCCGCATGGTCGTACCGCCGCACCGGGAGGGCGGGCAGACGCAGTACGCCAGGCTCCCGGCCCGGCCACGCGCTGGCGGGGACGAGGGCCTGGCGCCGGTGCTCCAGTGGGCGCGCGAGCGGTTGCACGAGCCGCTGACGGTGGCCGGGCTGGCCGCCACCGCGCACATGAGCGAACGCACTTTCGCCCGCCGCTTCCGCGACACCCTGGGGACCACACCGCTTCAGTGGATTCTCCAGGAGCGGGTGCGGCTCGCGCAGGAGCTGCTGGAGACCACCGACGACCCGATCGAGAGCGTGGCGCGCCGCACCGGCTTCGGCACCGCGCCCAATCTGCGCCATCACTTCCGCCGGCTGACCAGCGTCTCGCCGCAGACCTACCGCCAGGTGTTCCGCTCCCGGGCGATACCGCCGGGGCACGGCAGTCGGCACCATGGGAGTCACCGGATCGCTTGACCGAAGGAGGAGCACACCGTGACCGAGCGCAAGCCGCCCGGCGTCAGCTTCGAGACGTGGGCCGACCGGCAGATCCGCGAGGCGGAGGCGCGGGGCGACTTCGACGATCTGCCCGGCAGGGGCAAGCCGCTCCGGGGCCTGGACGGGCCGTACGACGCGATGTGGTGGGTCAAGGACAAAATGGCCCGCGAGGGCCTGTCCTTTCTGCCCCCGGCGCTCGTGCTCCGCAAGGAGGCGGAGGACGCGCTGGCGGCGGCGCGGGGGGCCGGGTCCGAGGGCGAGGTGCGGCGGATCCTGTCGGACATAAACGACAAGATCCGCGAGGCGCTGCGCCGGCCGCCGGAGGGCCCGCCGCTGGATCTGGTGCCGTACGACGTGGACGGCGTCGTACGGGAGTGGCGCGAGAGCCGGGCGGGCTGAGGCGGGCCGCCGGCCCCGCACTGGCCGGAAATTATCGTTGCCTGGGGCTACCGGTGGTGCGTGCAATCACTTCGGCGTACCGTGATCAGAGCTGATCAGAGACTCACCAAGGGACCTCCAAGGGACCTCGGCGGGACCGATCAGCAGCACATGACGCACCCAACACAGGGCAGAGCCGCGCCCCGGCCGCCGGGGCGACCCGACCGGAGGGAGCGACACCGCGATGTGCGGCATCACCGGATGGATCTCGTACGACAACGACCTCACCGGCGCCACCGAGCGCGACACGCTCGACGCCATGACCGCGACCATGGCCTGCCGCGGCCCCGACGCGGCAGGCCGGTGGACGGACACCCACGCCGCCCTCGGCCACCGCCGACTGGCCGTGATCGACATCGAGGGCGGCAAACAGCCCATGTCCGTCGAGCGCGACGGCCACACCGTGCTGGTGACCACCTACAGCGGCGAGATCTACAACTACCGCGAGCTGCGCGCCGAGCTGATCGACCGCGGCCACGCCTTCCGCACCAGCAGCGACACCGAGGTCGCCCTGCACGCCTACCTGGAGTGGGGCGAGGGGTTCACCCACCACCTCAACGGCATGTACGCGTTCGCCCTGTGGGACCCCCGCGAACAGCAGCTCCTGCTGGTCCGCGACCGCATGGGCATCAAGCCGCTGTACTACTACCCCACCCCCGACGGCGTGCTCTTCGGCTCCGAGCCGAAGGCCATCCTCGCCCACCCCGCCGTACGCCCCGCCGTCGACACCGACGGCCTGGCCGAGCTGCTGGCCTTCACCAAGACCCCCGGCCACGCCGTCTACAAGGGGATGTACGAGCTGCGCCCCGGCCACGTCCTCCGCGTCCGCCGCCAGGGCCTGACCGAACACCGCTACTGGGCCCTGGAAGCCCGCGACCACACCGACGGACCCGCCACCACCGTCCACCGGGTGCGGGAGCTGCTGGACGACATCGTGGCCCGCCAGCTGATCGCCGACGTGCCCCTGTGCACGCTGCTGTCCGGCGGGCTCGACTCCTCCGCGATCACCGCGCTGGCCGCCCGCGGGCTGAAGGACGCCGGGCGGGGCCCGGTGCGCTCCTTCGCCGTGGACTTCGTCGGCCAGACCGAGAACTTCAAGGCCGACGCGCTGCGCGCCACCCCCGACAGCCCGTACGCCCACGCGCTCGCCGAGCACGTGGGCGCCGACCACCAGGACATCGTCCTGGACACCGCCGCCCTCATCAACCCGGCCCACCGCCGCGCCACGCTGACCGCCCGCGATCTGCCGTTCGGCTCCGGCGAGAGCGACACCTCGCTGTATCTGCTCTTCAAGGCGATCCGCGACCGCTCCACGGTGGCCCTGTCCGGGGAGTCGGCCGACGAGGTCTTCGGCGGCTACTCCTGGTTCCACGATCCGCGGGCGGTCGCCGCCGACACCTTCCCCTGGCTCTCGGTGTTCCGCGACTTCGGCTTCACCGGCAGCCCCACCGGCGGCCGCGAGGCGCTGCTGCACCCGGGGCTGCTCGCCAAGCTGGACCTCGACGGCTACCAGGCCGCCCGCTACCGCGAGGCGCTGTCCGAGGTCCCGTACCGCGAGGGCGACCCGGCGGCGGAGCGGCGGATGCGGGAGATCTGCTATCTGCACCTCACCCGCTTCGTGCAGTTCCTGCTGGACCGCAAGGACCGCGCGAGCATGGCGGTGGGCCTGGAGGTGCGGGTGCCCTTCTGCGACCACCGGCTGGTCGAGTACGTCTTCAACACGCCCTGGTCGCTGAAGACCTTCGACGGCCGCGAGAAGTCCCTGCTGCGCGCGGCCACCCGCGACGTCCTCCCCGAGTCCGTCGCCCAGCGCGTCAAGAGCCCGTACCCCAGCACCCAGGACCCCCGGTACTCCGACGCCGTGCGCGCGGAGCTGCGCGAGCTGCTGGACGACCCGGACGCCCCGGTCCGCCCGCTGCTCGACACGGATGCCGCCCGGCGCGCGGCGGAGGAGGGGAGTCAGGACGCGCGGCAGCCGATCGAGGTGGTCCTCGGGCTGGACGCCTGGCTGCGTCAGTACGACGTCGATCTGACGCTCTGACGCACCCTCCGGCGATGACCTCAAGGTCCGCCTGACGCCACATCAGGTACAGACCAACCCCCGGCCTGGCCGGGGGTTTCGTCGTCTCCGGGGCATTCGCCGCATGCCGCCGCCAAAGGATGTAGAGAGATGCTCAACTCAGCTGACTGGCTGTCTTGCCACTTGTGTCGAAAGCGTGAAAGGCTCGGGCGGCACCGCAAAGGCACATCCCCCAACTCCGAAAAGACGCTGGCTATTTGGCCAGCCGCTGCCCGGCCTGATAAGAGTGTTGCCCGGCGGGGGCGCCGTTGTTCGTGAGTGAGGAAACCACCTCCATGCCCCACCAGTCATCTCATGACGCCATATCCGAGACCGCTCTCCTCTCCGAATACTGGGACGCGGTACTCGACTACGCGAATCTGTGCACCATCAGCCCGCAGGACGGAATGCGGCTGGCCACCGAGGCGTTCCGGCGCGGCATCCGGGAGACCCGCAACTCGCGGACGCGGGCATGGGGGCCGCGCCTGCCCTGGCTCCCGCTGCTCCTGAGCTCCGTACGGAAGACAGCGGCCGACTGGCAGGCGAGACAGGCCGGCGAGCGGCTCGACCCGGCGCTGCGCATCTGGCTGACCTCCGACCGGGCCAGACGCTACGCCAACCCTCGCCGGGAACAGCCGCTCGCGCTGCGCGGCTTATGGGATCTCCCCGAGGGAGACGCGGAGCTGCTGTGGTCCGTCGAAGTGGAGTCGCACTCCCTGACCACGGTCGCCCGCCGGCTGGGCTGGGACAACGCGTACACCGACGAGGAGATCCGCCGGGTCCGCGCCCGCTTCCGCGAGCTGTGCCAGCGCAACCACGTCGACACGCTCACCGATGAGGAGTGCCGCAGCTACTCCGGGCTGCTGGACGCGGCGACCCGCTCGCCGGACGCCGCCGCGCCCGAGGACCTGTGGGAGCACCTGGCCCGCTGCATGCACTGCAAGGAGGCGGCCGCCTGTCTGTATCTGCACGGCAGCGGGCTGCCCGGGGCGCTGGCCGGGGGTGTCCTCGGCTGGGGCGGGCTGCCCTACCTGGAGCGGCGGCGCAGGGTCGCGGCCGAGCACACCGGCGGCAGCCGCCTGGGCACGCTCGCGCGCAGCGTGGGGCCGCCGCTGTGGGAGCGCGTCAAGGGGATGCGGGGCGGGCGTGGCCGGTTCCGCATGGGGCGCGCGGGCAGTGCGGGCGGCGCGGCGGCTGCCACGGCGGCGACCGCGGGGACACCTGCGGGCACGCCCACGGGAACGCCCGCCGGAGCGCCCACCAGCACGCCCGCCGGCACGCCCGCGCCCGCTGCTCGTACGGCCGCCGAGGCGCGCCATACGTTCGACGCGTTCGGCAGGGTGGCCGCGCCGAGGAACACGGGGTACGCGACTGACGGGTTCGACGGGTACGACCCCTTCGACGCGTTCGATCCCTTCGGCGCGACCAGCGCCACCGACCCGTTCGACACCACCGGCACGCTCGACACGGCGGATCTGACGGGTGCTACGGGCACCACGAGTGCCTACGCCACCACCGGAGTGATCCGCCCCCGCGGCGAGGCCGGGCGGCGGCGCGCGGGCGGCGGAGGCCGCCGGCGCAGGCCCCGGAAGGGCCGGAAGACGAGGGCGGCGGGGATCCTGGCGGCGGCCGCCGCGGTCTCCGTGATCGCCATCATCGCCTACACCAACACCGACGCGGACCAGGACGACGGGCTTCCGCCCGATGGGAACTACGGGCCCGGCGCGCTGCCGACGGTCGGCCCCACGGACCTTCCGTCGCCGGGCGACCCCAGCGACTCGCACGCCCCGCCCTCGTCCGGCACGAGCGAGATCGGGCACCGGTCCAACCCGTCGAAGCCGACGACCGGGAAGCCCTCGCCGGACGATGACGCGTCCCCGGACAAGCCGTCCAAGAAGCATCCGTCCAAGGACCCCGAGACCGCCGGGACGACCTGCACGGCCCGCTACACCCTGGACAACGAGTGGCCCGACGGCTTCCAGGCGAAGGTCACGCTCACGCCCCGCAAGACGGTCCACAACTGGCGGCTGAGCTGGGAGTTCGATAGCGGGCAGCGGGTCACGCAGATGTGGAACGGTGAATTCGAGCAGCGTGGGAGCAAGGTGACCGTCACCCCGGCCGAGTACAACGAGACCGCCCGGGCCGGGGAGGCCCTCGAAGTGGGCTTTCTCGGCAGCTGGGACTCCGGAAACGCCACGCCCACCGACCTCGCGCTCAACGGCCACCGCTGCGACACGCGGTAGGCAGGCGGTAGGCAGGCGGCGTTGCGTTTCCCCTACCCGCCCCTTCCCGGCTCCAGCCGATGTGCGGCTCCGCCGCGTGGTGGGCTGCGCCCCTGGACCCCGGGGTCTGGGGTCTGGGGCGCAGCCCCGGTTGAGGGAAGGGGCGGGTAGGGGAAAACACCGCCCCACACACAACGCACGTGTGGCGTGCACATGATGTGCACGCCACACGAAACGTCGACCCGGTCAGGGCCGGTTACTTGAAGCGGACCACCTGCGGGTCGTGGTCGCTGCTCTGGTCGGAGAACTCGGCGTTGATGTGGACGACGTCGTACTCGGGCTTCTTGATGGCGGGCGACACCAGGATGTGGTCCAGCGTCTGCGCGTTGCCGTCGTACACGTAGCTGTACCGCTCGCCGACCGGAAGGGTGTTGATCAGGTCGGTGAGGACCCCGCCCTCGGTCAGCGTGGCCAGCGGCTTGGAGAACTGGAAGTCGTTCATGTCACCGAGGACCACGACCCGGGCCTGCCGGTCCTTGGCGAGCAGGCTGGAGACGAAGGTGTTGACCTCCTTGGCCTGGGCCGTGCGCTGGGTCTCGGAGCCGAGCGTCGGGGGCTGGAAGGCGCCGTGCACCGGCTGGTCGCCGCCCTTGGAGTTGAAGTGGTTGCCGACCACGAAGAGCTTCTCGCCGCGGAAGGTGAACTCGCCGACGAGCGGCTTGCGGCTGCTCTTCCAGGCGTCGGAGGTCGGGTTGATCCGGCCCGGCGAGACCGACAGCCTGGCGCCCTTGTTGCCGTCCTTGACCGCCTCGACGGCCGTGGTGGAGTCGCCGCCCGGACGGTCCACGAAGCTCACGCGCTGCGGGTTGAAGAGGAAGACGTTGCGGATGTTGCCACCCGGCTCGCCGCCGTCCTGGTCGTTGACCGGGTCGACGGAGCGCCAGTCGTAGGTGGGGCCTCCGGCCGCCTTGATGGCGTCGATGAACTGGGCGATGGTCTTGTCGGCCGCGACCGTGCCGTCGTCCTTGGCGCCGTTGTTGTCCTGGATCTCCTCCAGGCTCACGATGTCCGGGGTGGCCAGGTTCTTGACGACGCCCTCGGCGAGCCGGTCGAACTTGCTCTGCGGGTCCGTCGGGTCGAGGTTCTCGACGTTGTACGTGGCGACGGAGACCTCGTTGGCCTTGCCCTTCTTCGCCACCTCCGGGGTGAGCCCGCCGGAGGTGACCTTTCCGAGGGTCGTCGCCTGGACGTTGTAGCCGCCGTAGTTGGCGTAGTCCACGGGGCCCTCGGTGGTGCCGGTGAGGGTGTCGCCGACGTTGGCCTTGAGCTGGTCGCCGGTGAGCGAGGCGATCAGGAGGCGCCCGGAGTTGGGGTTGTCGTAGCCGGTGAGGACGGTGCCGCCGCGCGGGGTCGGGTTCTGCTGCGGCTTGGTGGTGATCCACGTCTCGCCGTAGGCGTTGGTGGCGCCCACCACGCGCGAGTCGCCGATCCGCACCCGCATGCCCTCGTGCGCCTCGAGCCAGTCCAGCGCGTTGGCGTCGGGCTTCAGCTCCAGGGACTCGATGTTGCCGTCCTGGGCCTGCGGCGCGTAGGCCTCGGGCAGCGTGGCCGCGTCGATGACCTCCGCGTCCGGCAGCTTGTTGCCGGAGGAGAGCACGACGGCCGTGGGCGCGGTCAGTTCGGTGACGGACTGCGTGCCGCTGTTCTTGCCGCCGGGGTAGTACTCGGTCACCTTGGCCGAGACCAGCACCGAGTCGCCCACCTTGACCTGCGGGGTGGCGGAGCCGGTGAAGACGAACACGCCCTCGCTGGTGGCCGCGTTGCCGTCGCCCTCGGGGTCCTGGATCCAGTAGCCCTTGGAGCCGGTGGAGCGGACGCCGGTCACCACACCGGGCACATTGGTGACGGTCTTGCCGTTCTGCGGGGAGATCCGGGTGGTGCCCTGGATGTCGTGGACGCGGAGCGGGCCGGGGTTGGTGTCGGTGGGCTCCGGGGTGGGCTCGGGCGTCGGGGTGCCGCCGGTGCCCGTGGTGTTGCGGGGGCTCGGGGCGGAGCCGGTGAAGTCGGCCGCGTTGTTGTCGGTGTCGTGGAACCCGGCGTCGCGCGCGACGGAGGTGGTGTTGCCCGCGCCGGTGGCGGGGGCGGACTCGCGGACCACGGCCGTGCCGAAGCCGGCCAGGTCCTTGATGGTGCCGTCCGCCGCGCAGTCCTCGGCGGTCAGGCAGGTGAGCGCGGTGGTCGAGTGGACCAGCGCCACGGTGCCGCTGGTCGCCGACATGGCGATGGTGCCGGTGGCGTCGGGCGTCGGCAGGGCGGTGTCGCCGCCGGTGCCCTTGGCCTCCTGGACCAGGTAGGTGCCGCCCGCGGGGATGCCGCCGGTGAGCGGGGTCACCTGCCACTTGGTGGAGGAACTGGGCGAACCGCTGAGGTACTGGACGGACCAGCCGCTGAGGTCGAACGACCCGGTGCCGGAGTTGCCCAGCTCGATGAAGTCATGGGTGAGGGACGCGCCCGAGTTGCCGCCGCCTCCGTAGACCTCGGAGATGACGGCGTCCGGGGACGGCGTGGCCTGGGCGGTGAGGGGGAGGGCGATGAGCGATCCGACGAGACCGACGGGAAGCGCTACGAGGACGGCCGCCTTGGCACCACGGCCACGCAGGGCCGGGGGTATGTGTTCGGGCACGATGGGGCTCTTTCTGGCGCGAGGGGAGGCTGCGAATGCTGCCGATACTGGGGGTGCGAGGAAGAAGCGGGGGAAATGCGGGGAATATGCAACGACTTGGAATCCGGGCCAAAAATACGCGCGTAGATATGGACCGACAAGGGCCCCGAGCCTGCCGATCGGCAAACGTTGCGTGAAGACACCGATTTCCTGGAGGCGCCGAGCGCGCTCAGGATGCCCGGAAAGGCTCAGGAAAGGTCCTGGAGCTCGATCCGCTCGCCCGGCTTCAGCAGGTGCAGCCGCCCCGTCAGACCCGCGGCCTCGAAGGCGTCGACCAGCGTGTCGGCGCCCTGCGTGAAGTGCGCCCAGTGCTCGAAGTGCAGCGGGACGACCTGGCGCGCGCCCAGGATCTCCACCGCCTGGGCCGCCTGCTCGCTGGCCAGGGTCAGAAAGCCGCCGGGGACCAGCGGGGTCGAGGCGGCGCCCGCGAACAGCAGGGCCACGTCCACCGGCCCGAGCCGCGCGGCGATCGCGCGCACCACGTCGAGCGAGGCGTTGTCGCCGCTGATGTAGACCGTCGGCAGCCCGCCCCCCGACACCACGAACCCGGTCACCTCGCCGACCAGGTGCTCGGTGCCGTCCGGGCCGTGCTGGGCCGGGACGCCCGTGATCCGCAGCGTGCCGCCGCCCGGGCGCGACAGTTCGAAGGACTGCCAGTTCGGCAGCGCCGTCACGGTCGCGCCCAGCCGCTCCCGCGCGGACGCCGTGGACAGCACCAGGTCCGCGTGGTCCAGGTAGGCGCGGCCCGCGCGGTCGAGGTTGTCCGGATGCTGGTCGTGCGAGAGCAGCACCGCGTCGACGGGGCCGAGGCCGGAGGTCGCGACGGCCGGGCCCGCGGTCTTCACCAGCTTGCGCTCGCCGATGGGGTAGTCCCCGGGCGGGTCGAAGGTGGGATCGGTGAGCAGTCGTACGCCACCGATGTCGAGGGTGGCCGTGGGCCCTCCCAGGTAGCGCACGGCCAGGGCACCCGGGGAAATCGAATCGCTCATGGCTGTGTCTCGCTGCCTCTCGCCGTGACGGTCGCGGGACGGCGTGATTCCGGCCCGATCCCCCCATTGGTTCCGGGCCGGAATCCGTTGTCAACCGGCACACCGGCCTCTCCACGTTCTGTCCGACGGGCCGTCATCGGCCCCTGAACAGGGTCGCCGTGCACCACCCGCCCTGCTGATCCCTCCCTGCCGACCCGCACCACAACCGGCATGATGGGCCGCTTGGCCGGTAACTTTCCGACGGGAAGGCGACGATGAGTGAAATTCCAGGAAACGGACAGTCAGCTTCCATGCGTCTCGGAGTGCTCGATATCGGTTCACAGTCGGCCCATCTGTACATCGCCGACCTCACACCGGGCGGTGCCCCCGCCCCGGTGACCTCGCTCAAACGGGCGGTGCGGCTGGCGGAGGCCACCGACCGGCAGGGCGTGATCGAGCAGGAGGCGATCAAACGGGTGGTCGCCGCGGCGACCGAGGCCGCGGCGGCCGCCGAGGCCCACGGCGTCGACACCCTGGTCCCGTTCGCCACCTCGGCGATCCGGGACGCCGCCAACCGGCCGGTCGTGGTCGCCGAGGTCGAGGACGCGACCGGCATCCGGCTGACGTTCATGACCGGCGAGGAGGAGGCGCGGCTCACCTTCCTCGCGGCGCGCGGCTGGTTCGGGTGGTCGGCCGGGGAGATGCTGCTGCTCGACATCGGCGGCGGCTCCCTGGAGATCGCCTGCGGCGGCCGCGCCGAGCCCGCCGTCGCCCTGTCCGTCCCGCTGGGCGCGGGCCGGCTCACCCGCCACCATCTGCCCGAGACCGCGCCGGTGCGGAAGCGGGACGTCAAGGCGCTGCGCCAGTTCGTACGGTCCGTCATCGGCGAGACGGCCGAGGGGCTGCGCGACCGCCCCGCGCCGCGCACCCACGTCGGCGCCTCCAGGACCTTCGCCCAGCTGGCCCGGCTGACCGGCGCGCCGAAGGCCAAGGCGGGCCCGTACGCGGAGCGGGTCCTGGACCGGGACCGGCTGGCGGCCTGGGTGCCCCGGCTGGCCGCCCGGAGCGCGGCCGAGCGCTCCCGGCTGCAAGGTATCTCCGCCGCCCGCGCCCACCAGTCCCTGGCCGGTGCCGTCGTCGCGGAGGCCGCGATGGACGTCCTGGGCATCGAGCGGCTGCGGGTCTGCCCCTGGGCGCTGCGCGAGGGGGTCATGCTGGACCGGCTCCGGGCGCTGGAGACGCACCCGGCCCCGGACACCGCTGACACCGCGCGCGAGGTCCCGGCCGCCGTCCCCGCGAGCGCGCCCGTCATGACGCTCCCGGCGGGGCGCGGCCGGCACGGGGCGGGGCGGCTCCACACCGTTCCCACCGTCCCCTGGACCAGCTGAACCAGCTGAACCAGCTGAACAGCTCAGCCTCGTAGGTACGCCAGGACGGCCAGCACCCGGCGGTGGTCGTCGGGGGCGGGCGGCAGATCCAGCTTGAGCAGGATGTTCGCGATGTGCTTGGCCACCGCCGCCTCGGTGACCACCAGGGCCCGGGCCACCGCCGAGTTGGAGCGGCCCTCGGCCATCAGCGCCAGGACCTCGCGCTCCCGCGGCGTGAGCCGGCGCAGCGGGTCCTGCCCGCGGGCCAGCAGCTGCCGCACCACCTCGGGGTCGATCACCGTGCCGCCGTCGGCCACCCGCGCCAGCGAGTCGGTGAACTCGGCGACGTCACCGACCCGGTCCTTGAGCAGATAGCCGGTGCCCGCGCCGCGGCGGGCCGCCAGCAGCTCCTCGGCGAAGGTCTGCTCGACGTACTGGCTGAGCACCAGGACCGCCAGGGACGGCCGCAGCGCCTGGAGTTCGCGCACCGCGCGCAGCCCCTCGTCGGAGAAGCCGGGCGGCATCCGCACATCGGCGATGACGACGTCCGGCTCGTGCTCCAGGGCGGCCGCGACCAGCGAGGGCCCGTCCCCGACAGCCGCCGGGACGCGGTGTCCGAACCGCTCGAGCAGGCTCACCAGGCCCGCGCGCAGCAGCACGGCGTCCTCCCCGATCACCACGCTCAGTCGCCGCACGGAATCTCCACTCGCAGCCGGGTCGGCCCGCCGACCGGGCTGGACAGCAGCATTCTGCCGTCCACCGCCGCCACCCGGTCGGCGAGCCCGGTCAGCCCCGTCCCGGCGGCCGGGTCCGCGCCCCCGCGCCCGTCGTCGGCCACCTCGAGCACCAGCACCCCGCCGCGCAGCCGCCCGCCGACCCGCAGCCGGGCCGCACCGCTGTGCCGGGCCGCGTTGGCCAGCGCCTCGCACACCGCGAAGTAGCCCGCGGCCTCCACGGCGGGCGGCAGCCGCCGCTCCAGGTCGACATCGAACTCCACCGGTATCGGCGAACGCGTCGTCACGTCCCGCACCGCCGCGGGCAGCCCCCGCTCGGTCAGCACCTGCGGATGCACCCCGCGGATCAGCTCGCGCAGCTCGGCGAGCGCGTCCTTGGCCATCCGGTGCGCCTCCGCCACCTCGCGCGCGGCCCGCGACCCGGCGGGCAGGTCGAGCCCCGCCAGGCCCAGCTTCATGGTCAGCGCGACCAGGCGCTGCTGGGCCCCGTCGTGCAGATCCCGCTCGATGCGGCGCCGCTCCGCCTCGTACGCGTCCACCAGACGCGCCCGGGACCGCCGTACCTCCGTCAGCTCCGCGTCGCCCAGGGCCAGTACGGCCAGCGACACCGCCGCCCGCGCCCCCGCCCAGGCGGCGATCGGATACGCGGCCACCGGCAGCAGCAGCGCGCCCGCGAGGGGGCCGCCGAGCCGGGCCCAGGGCGGGGCCTCGGGCTGAAGCGGCGCGGCCAGCAGCGCGCCCGGGATCCCCAACGACACCAGCACCACCGCCAGATCGACCCAGCCGAGCACGAGCACGGACAGCGCGCCGTGGCCGATCTCGCGCGCGTACGGCTTGGCGTACGTCTTGCTGTGCGGCTTGGTGTGGGGGGCGACGAGGCGCAGCCGCCGCCGTTCCCACGGGCGCACCGCTACGGTCGCGCAGCCCAGCACCAGCAGCGCGCACACCACGGCCGCCGCCGCGCCGATCCGCCCCCAGGACGCGGCCACACCCGCCACCGCGGCCCCGCACGCGACGCCCGGCACCCCGCCCGCGAGCAGATAGCCGGCGGACCGCCAGGGCCAGGAGGAGCGGAGGAAACCGGCGGGCCCGCGGGTCAGCGCTTCCAGGGGGTCTCGGGGGATCACCGCTCGACCGTAGCCGCGCCGCGGGCCGCGGACAGTAGTGCCAGGTGGAGTATCGGGACTAGCCCGGCCACCCGTGTGCCGCCCCGCCCCGCGCCGGTTCACTCGGCTCCATGCCCACCACCACCACGTCCTTGGCCCACCCCGTCCCCCACCCCGTCGAACTGCGAGCCGTCTCCCGGCGGTACGGGACGGGGGAGCGGGCCGTCACCGCCCTCGACGGGGTCACGCTCGGCTTCGCCGAGGGCACCATGACCGCCGTGATGGGCCCCTCCGGCTCCGGCAAGTCCACGCTGCTGCACTGCGCGGCGGGGCTCGACCGGCCGACCTCGGGGCGCGTCGTCATCGGAGGCACGGAGACCGGGGAGCTGGACGAGACCGCCCTGACCCTGCTGCGCCGGGACCGGATCGGCTTCGTCTTCCAGTCCTTCAACCTCGTCTCCGCCCTGACCGCCGAGCAGAACGTGGCCCTCCCGCTGCGCCTGGCGGGCCGCCGTCCCGACCCCGCCCGGGTGGCCGCCGCGCTCGCCGAGGTCGGCCTGGCCGACCGCGCCGGACACCGCCCGGACCGGCTCTCCGGCGGCCAGCAGCAGCGCGTGGCCATCGCCCGGGCGCTGATCGCCCGGCCCGCGGTGCTCTTCGCCGACGAGCCGACCGGCGCGCTGGACATCACCACCTCGCGCGCCGTGCTGGGCCTGCTGCGCGGCCTGGTCGACCGCCACCGGCAGACGCTGGTCATGGTCACCCACGACCCGGCCGCGGCGGCGTGGGCGGACCGGGTCGTCTTCCTGGCCGACGGGCGGATCGCCGACGAGATCGCGGACCGGCCCGGGGCCGAGGCGATCGCCTCGCGGATGTCGGTGCTGGAGGCGGCGGCATGACGGCGGGCATGAGCAAGAGCAGGGGCGGGGGCGGCATGCTCGGCCTGGCCCTCGCCACCGTACGGGCGCGCCGCACGGCCTTCGCGGGGTCGTTCGCCGCGCTGTGCCTGGGCGTCGCGGTCCTCACCATGAGCGCGCTGATCCTGCTGTCCGGGGACGGCGGGGTGCCCGCGCGGTACGCGGGCGCCCCCGTGCTCGTACGGAGCGCGCAGGGCGGCACCGGCCCCGACGGGGTGTTCCTGGAGCGGGCCCCCTGGTCCGCCCGGCAGACGGAGGAGCTGACGCGGGCGCTGGGCGCCCTGCCCGGGGTGCGGCGCGCCGTGCCCGACCGGTCCTTCTCCGCGCAGGCGGTCGTGGGCGGCGAGCCAGTGGGCCGGCAGCGGGCGGGGGAGCGGCTGGGCCACGGCTGGTCCGCCGCGGCTCTCACCCCGTACCGGCTCACCGCGGGCCGCGCCCCGCAGCGGGCCGACGAGGTGGCCCTCGACCGCGCCCTCGGGGCCCGGCCGGGCGAGCGGATCACGCTGCTGACCGCGGCCGGGCCCGGGCGGTTCACCGTCTCCGGCACGGTCGACGGGCCCGGCTACTACCTGACCGACGAGCGCGCGGCCGCCCTGTCCGGCGGGGTGCGGGTCATCGGGCTGCTGACCGAGCGGGGCGCGGACCCCGGCGCGGTCGCGGCGGCGGCCCGCTCGGCCGTGAACGGCGCGGGCCAGGTGCTCAGCGGCGGTGCGCGCGGCGGGCTCGCCCCCGTCCAGGACGCCAGGACACGCTGGATCGGCGGCCAGGTGCTGACCGCCATGGGCGCGCTCTCGGCCTTCGCCACGGTCCTGGTCGTCGCCTCGACGTTCGCCTTCAGCGTCGCCGGAGGCCGCCGCGAACTCGGCCTGCTGCGCGCGGTCGGCGCCACCGGGCGCCAGCTGCGCCGCCTGCTGTACGGGCAGGCGCTCGCCGTCGGCGCGGCAGGCGCGGCGGCCGGGGCCCTGCTCGGCGCGGCGCTGGCCCCCGCGCTGGGCGGGGTGCTCACCGACGCGGGCTTCCTGCCGCCGGGTTTCGCGGTCCACCGTCAGGCGTGGGTGCTCGCCGCGACGTTCGCCGCCGGACTGGCCGTCGCGCTGGCCGCCGTATGGTCCGCCTCCCGGCGGGCCGCGAGGACCGGGCCGCTGGAGGCGCTGCGCGAGGCCGCCGCGGACGACCGCCCGATGACCCGCGCCCGCGCGCTGACCGGCATCGCCTTCACCGCCCTGGGCTGCGCGGCCGCCGCCGGAACGGCCTTCGCCGACCCGGCCGACATGACCACCCTCGCCCTGTGCACGGCCGTCGGGCTGGTCACCGGAGTGACCCTGCTCGTCCCGGCCGTGGTCCCCCCGCTCGTACGCGCCGTCTCCCGGCCGCTGGGCCGCGGCGGCGGCGCGCTCGGCATGCTGGTGCGCGAGGGGACGCTGACGGCGGTGCGGCGTACGGCGTCGACGACCGCCCCGGTCCTGGCGACCGTCGGGTTCGTCGTCCTGATCACCGGCAACACCCAGACCTCCGTGCACTCCTACGCCACGCGTGACGCCGTGTCGGTACGGGCCGAGGCCGCGGTCGTCGCCCGCGACGGCACCCCGGGCCTGTCCGACGCCGCCGCCGGATCCGTCCCGGGGACGGGGCTGCTGGCCACCACCGTCTACGGGGGCGCGGCGCGGACCCCCGTGCGGGCCGCGGGCGTCGACCCCGCCGCCTTCGCCGACGTCCACCACCGGCTGCGGACCGTCTCCGGATCGCTCGCGCGGCTGCGCGGCCCCGGGACTGTGGCCGTGACCGAGTCGGCGCTGGCCACGCTGGGCGGACCCGGCACCACGAGGGTGACCTTCGAGGACGGCCGCACGGAGCGGCTGCGGATCGTGGCGGTCCTGTCCGACCGTACGGCCCCCGCCCCGTACGCCTTGCTGCTCCCCCGGGAGGTGGTCCGCGCCCACGACCCGAACGCGCTCACCGACGTCGTCTACCGCACCGGCGGTCCGGCCCCCTCACCCGCGGCGCTCCGGCGGCTCGGGGCGGAGGAGGTGAGCGTGGCCGCCTACGCGGGCCGCGCGGACGCCGAGGAGGACCGGCTGGTCGAGATCTTCACGCTGCTGCTGGTCGCCATGTCGGCGGGGTGCACGGGCGTCGCGGTCGCCAACACCCTCCTGATGTCCACCGCCGACCGGCTGCCCGACCTGCGCCTGCTGCGCCTGGTCGGCGCGACGCCCCGTCAGGTGCTGTGGACCGTCGCGGCCGAGACCGCCTTCGTGGTCGCCCTCGGCTCCGTCCTCGGCGCCCTGACCGCGCTCCCCTCCCTGCTCGGCCTCCGCGCCGGCCTCAGCGGCACCCTCGGCGTCCCGGTCCGGCTGGTGGTGCCCGTCACGCCCGTCGCGGCGGCGGTCGCGGGCTGCCTGGTGCTGGCGCTCGCGGCGAGCGTGCTGCCCGCGCGGGCGGCGCTCGCCAAGGCGGCGCGCGTCGGGGCCGGTTGAGCCGGGTCGGGCGGTGACGGGATCGGGGCCGTCAGGGCGTGGGCCAGTTCCGCAGCAGGGCATCGAGCGCGTCCAGGATCCGCGCCCAGGTCTCCTCCGTATCGGGCGCGCTGTGGCTGAACCCGCCCCCCAGCTCCAGGCTGACGTAGCCGTGGAAGACGCTGCCGAGCAGCCGGACCGCGTGTGTCTGGTCCGGCTCCGTCAGGTCGTAGCCGCGCAGGATCGCCCGCGTCATCTGCGCGTGCCCGACGCCCGCGCTGGCGGCCGCCGTCTCCGGGTCGAGCCTGAGCTGGGCCGCGGCGTAGCGGCCGGGGTGCTCCCGGGCGTAGCCGCGGTAGACGTTGGCGAAGGCGGCCAGGGCGTCCTTGCCGGCCCGCCCGGCCAGGGCGTCGGCGGCCCGGTCGGCGAGTTCCTCCAGGGCGAGCAGGGCGATCCTGGTCTTCAGGTCCTGGGAGTTCTTCAGGTGCGAGTAGAGACTCGCGACCTTGACGTCGAACCGCCTGGCCAGCTCCGAGACGGTCACCTGCTCGAAGCCGACCTCGTCGGCCAGCTCCGCACCCGCCCGGGTCAGGCGCTCCGTGGTCAGTCCTGCGTGTGGCATGCCCTTCCTCTCCCTCGACAGTACCGATTATGCATTTGCCTAAAAACTTTAGGCAAATTAGCCTCCGACTTATGAAGCCACTGACCGAGCAAGAGATCCGAACCGCCTTCGTGAACTGCACCAAGGGCGAGGCCAAGCGCCTCTCCGTCCCCCGCGACCTGGCCGAGCGACCCTGGGACGACCTGGACTTCCTCGGCTGGCGAGACCCCCAGGCCCCCGAGCGCGCCTACCTCGTCACCGCACTGGACGGCCGCCCGAAAGGCCTCCAACTGCGCTGCCCCAGCCCCGCCTCCTGGCAGATCCGGCGCGGCATGTGCTCGGTATGCCTGACCTCCCACACGGGCGGCGTCTCCCTGATGGTCGCGCCCAAGGCCCGGCAGGCCGGACAGCAGGGCAACTCGGTCGGCACCTACATCTGTAGCGACCTCGCCTGCTCGCTTTACGTACGGGGCAAGAAGAGCGCGGGCGCCGACGGCCGGATCCAGGAGTCGCTGACCCTGGAGGAGAAGATCGCGCGGACCGTGGCGAACGTCGCGGCGTTCTTCGACAAGGTGACCGCGTGAGCCCGCCCCGGCATAGCGTTCACCTTCATTCATTGCAACGAGCTTGATGGGGATTGTTGCGTTAGATTCTGAACCGTTGCAACGATTTCTCGGCTCTCACCTGCGTGAATGACGATTGCACGCAACGAGTTCGTTGCTGGATCCATGAATGCAACGTAGCGTTTCGGTCATCGGAAACAACGAGCCGAAGGAACGCACGATGCAGAAGTTCGATACCCCCGCCCCGGTCACCGTCGACCTGGACATCCCCGCCGGACGCGTCCAGTTCATCGCCGCCGACCGCGCCGACACCACAGTCGAGATCCGGCCCGCCAATCCCTCCAAGAGCCGCGACGTCCAGACCGCCGAGCAGACCACCGTCGCCTACGCCGACGGCATCCTGCGGGTCCGCACCTCCGAGCCCAAGAACCAGCTCCTCGGTTCCGGCTCCCTGGAGGTCACCGTCCAGCTGCCCGTCGGCTCCCGCGTCGAGGCCAAGGCGTCCGGCTCCGAGCTCCGCGGCGTGGGCCGCCTCGGCGACGTCGCCTTCGACGGCGCGTACCGCCGCATCAAGATCGACGAGGCCGCGAGCGTCCGCCTCACCGCGCTCGACGGCGACGTCGAGGTCGGCCGGCTGGGCGGCCCCGCGGAGATCAGCACCGCCAGGGGCGACATCCGGATCACCGAGGCCGTACGCGGCGCCCTCACACTCCGCACCCAGTCCGGTGACATCACCGTCGGCGCCGCCGCCGGCGTCTCGGCCGCCCTGGACGCCGGTACCGAGTACGGCCGCATCAGCAACGCCCTCAAGAACGACGGCACCCCCGAACTCGACATCCGCGCCACCACCTCCTACGGCGACATCACCGCCCGCAGCCTCTGACCCGCAGCCTGTAAAAGGGAGCACTCCTCATGACCGACCTGGCCATCGCGGCGAACGGGCTGCGCAAGTCCTACGGCGACAAGACCGTTCTCGACGGCGTCGACCTGGCCGTCCCGGAAGGAACGATCTTCTCCCTCCTCGGCCCGAACGGCGCCGGCAAGACCACCGCCGTGAAGATCCTGTCCACGCTCATCACCGCAGACGGCGGGCAGGCCCGCATCGGCGGCCACGACCTCGCCGCCGACCCGCAGGCCGTGCGTGCGGCGATCGGTGTCACCGGGCAGTTCTCCGCCGTCGACGGGCTGATCACCGGCGAGGAGAACATGCTCCTCATGGCCGACCTGCACCACCTGTCCAAGCGGGAGGGGCGGCGGGTCGCCGCCGAACTGCTGGAGCGCTTCGACCTGACCGAGGCCGGGAAGAAGCCCGCCTCCACCTACTCCGGCGGCATGAAACGCCGCCTCGACATCGCCATGACGCTGGTCGGCACCCCGCGCATCATCTTCCTCGACGAACCCACCACCGGCCTCGACCCACGCTCCCGCCACAACATGTGGCAGATCATCCGCGAACTCGTCACCGACGGCGTCACCGTCTTCCTCACCACCCAATACCTCGACGAAGCCGACGAACTCGCCGACCTCATCGCCGTCCTGAACGACGGCAAGATCGCCGCCGAAGGCACCGCGGAAGAGCTGAAGCGACTGATCCCCGGCGGACACATCCGGCTCCGCTTCACCGACCCCGGCGCGTATCAGTCCGCCGCCACCACGCTCCGCGAAGTCGCCCGGGACGACGAGGCGCTGTCGCTCCAGATCCCCAGCGACGGCAGCCAACGCGAACTGCGCTCCATCCTCGACTGGCTCGACACCGCCGGCATCGAAGCCGACGAACTCACCGTCCACACCCCCGACCTCGACGACGTCTTCTTCGCCCTCACCAGCGGTACCAACCAGCCCAAGGAGGCTGTCCGATGAGCTCCCTCTCCCTCGCCGCCCGCGACTCGGCGACCATGCTCCGCCGCAACCTCCTGCACGCCCGCCGCTACCCCTCCCTCACCCTGAACCTCCTGCTCACCCCGATCATGCTGCTCCTGCTGTTCGTCTACATCTTCGGCGACACCATGAGCGCGGGCATCGGGGGCGGCGGCGCCGACCGCTCCGCATACATCGCCTATCTCGTCCCCGGCCTCCTGCTGATGACCATCGGCAGCACCACCATCGGCACCGCCGTCTCCGTCTCCAACGACATGACCGAGGGCATCATCGCCCGCTTCCGCACCATGGCCATCCACCGCGGCTCCATACTCATCGGCCACGTCATCGGCAGCGTCCTCCAAGCCATCGCCAGCGTGGCCCTCGTCGGCGCCGTCGGCGTGGCCATCGGCTTCCGCTCCACCAACGCCACCGCCCTCGACTGGCTCGCAGCCTTCGGTCTCCTCGCACTGTTCGCCCTGGCACTCACCTGGATCGCCGTCGGCATGGGCATGGTCAGCCCCAGCGCCGAAGCCGCCAGCAACAACGCCATGCCACTGATCTTCCTCCCCCTCATCTCCAGCACCTTCGTCCCCATCGACGCGATGCCGGGGTGGTTCCAGCCGATCGCCGAGTACCAGCCCTTCACCCCCACGATCGAGACCGTCCGCGGACTGCTCCTCGGCACCGACATCGGCAACAACTGGTGGATCAGCATCACCTGGTGCCTGGCCCTGACAGCCCTCGGCTACCGCTGGTCCCAGGCCACCTTCAACCGCGACCCGAAATAACCACCATGAGACCGCGGGCCACCCCCCGCAGCGCGTCCCACCCCAGGGCGGCGTACACCGACACCACGTCGATGTACGCCGCCCCTCTCGTAGGCATCGCCAGGACGCCTGCGGCGGGCCGTCCCCCACCCCGCCCCTTCCCAAAACTGGGGGCTCCGCCCCAGACCCCGGGGTCCAGGGGCGAAGCCCCTGCCACGCGGCGGAGCCGCAAATAGACACTGCGGGAAGGGGCGGGGTGGGGAAGATCCGCCAGACGCCCCCCTAGACCCGCGGCCCCTCGGCCAGGCGGTCGAGGCGGGCGCGGTGAGCCGGGGGCAGGGCGAGACGGGCCGCGGCGAGGTTCTCCTCCAGATGGTCGATCCGGGCGGTGCCGGGGATCGGGAGGATGACGGGCGAGTGGCCGAGCAGCCACGCGAGCGAGACCTGCGTGGGGGTGGCGCCCAGCTCGGCCGCGACGGCGGCGATCTCCGCCCTCGCCCCCGACGCCCCCGCCGCGACGGGCCGCCAGGGCAGAAACGCGATCCCCGCCGCCTCACAGGCCTCGAGCACCGGCTCGTGTTCGCGGTCGAGCAGGTTGTAGCGGTTCTGCACGCTGACGACGTCGACCATCTCCCGGGCCCGGCCGAGTTCGGCGACGGTGACCTCGGACAGCCCGAGCCGGCCGACCTTGCCCTCGGACTGGAGCTCACGCAACGTGCCGAGCTGGTCGGCGAGCGGCGTCTCCGGGTCGATGCGGTGCAGCTGGAGCAGCTCGATCCGGTCGACCCTGAGCCGGCGGAGGGCATGGTCGACCTGGTCGCGCAGGATGGCCGGACGCCCGTCCAGCCGCCACTCGCCGCCGGGGCCCGTTCGCGCGACGCCGACCTTGGTGGTGACGAGCAGCCCGGCGGGGTACGGGTGCAGGGCCTCGGCGAGGAGTTCTTCGTTGGCGCCCCCGCCGTACAGATGGGCGGTGTCGATCAGTGTGACGCCCAGCTCGACGGCTCGTCGGGCGACCGCGAGGGCGGCTTCGCGGTCGGCAGCGGGCTCGGTCGGCAGGTGCATGGCCCCGAACCCGAGCCGCCGTACCTCCAGGTCCCCGCCGATATGGAACGTGTCCGATGCCATCTGCTGTCTCCGCCCCCATCGCTCGACGATTGCACGCTAACAGCTCCGTCACCGAGTGACGGGTCGGCGATGATCGGTGCATGTACGAGATCGTGTTGATGTCAGATCCCAAGGTCGCGGCGGTCCCGGTAGCCGACTGCGGCGAACCACTCGTCGACGTCCGGCTGGATGATTCCCTCGCCGTCGACTCCCGCAAGGTCGATGGCTCAGGGGCGTTCGCGCATCTGCGAGAAGGGGTCCTGACCCGCCTTCTCAAGGCACAGCAGTCGCTCCCGGACGGCATCCGCCTGCTGTTCATCGAGGGGTACCGGCCGCCCGCGCTACAGCGCCACTACTTCGAGAGCTACGCCGACGAACTGCGAGCCGACAACCCGGGCTGGTCGCCGACACAGGTGCACCAGGCGGCGAGCCGATACGTATCGCCCCCGGAGATCGCACCGCACAGCGCCGGCGCCGCGGTGGACCTGACTCTCGTCACCGCCGACGGACGCGAACTCGACATGGGAACCCGGGTGAACGCCAGCCCGGAAGAGAGCGACGGCGCCTGTTACACGCACGCCGACAACATCGGCCCTGAAGCGCGGGCCAACCGCCGGATACTCGGTGCCGCACTGACCGCCGCGGGTCTGGTCAACTACCCCACGGAGTGGTGGCACTGGTCCTTCGGCGATCGCTACTGGGCCGTTGCGACCGGAGCCGAAAGCGCACTGTACGGGCCGCGCGAGCTCGGTTGAGCCGCGGCCCTGCTCTCCCAGGGTGGCTGGGACCGGCCTGACGTGGCTCGACAAGGAGGTGCACTTCGGCGTCGAGCAGGGGGGGCCGTCTGGTGGCGCACGGGCCGGCCCCGGCAAGGGTGCGGCATCCCCCGCCACAACCGACCCGCCCGCCCCTTTAGCATGGGCTCGTGCCGAGCCCTGCCGAGTACCGTCCGTCGCCGCCCGCGGGGCGGTGGCGCGCGCTGCTCGTGCTGGGGGTGCTGGCCGGGCTGCTGGGCATGCACGCCCTCGGGCCGTCCGGCGGGCTGATGCCGCGTGCGCATGAGCGCCCCGCCGCCGCGATGACGGCCACCACGACGACCGCCACGACGGCCACCACGACGACGGCCATGACCGCCATGACGACCGTCGCGACCAGCGCCACGGTCCACAGCGGCTGCGACGGCGCGTGCGGCGGCCCGCACATCCACCACGCCGATCCGACCTGTGCCTCACCCGCGGTCGGCGGCGGACCCACGCTGTCCGCTCCCCCGGCGGCCCCTGTCGCCGTCTGCGGCCGCGACCTCACGGCGGCCCGGCTCGGCACGGCACCCTCCCCGGCCGACGGGCGCGCGCCGCCCAGCCTGGCCGAGCTCCAGCTCCTGCGGATATAGGACCCGCCCTCGCGGCGCCGCCCACCCCCACTCGGGGCGGGCCGGGCACCCCGCACCGGCATGTCCCGAAAACCACCGAAAAATTCCTCAGGAGTCCCCCCATGCGTTCCCTCACCCGCCGTACCGCCCTCGCCGCGGCCGCCGCCACGGCCGCGCTGTCCCTGACCCTGACCGCCTGCGGCAGCGACGGCGGCGGCAAGGACCACTCCGGCTCCGGCCACGACTCGACCAAGACCACCGCGAGCGCGAGCGCGTCCGCCCCGTCCGGCAAGCACAACGACGCCGATGTGAGCTTCGCGCAGGGGATGATCCCCCACCACCGCCAGGCCGTGGAAATGGCCGACCTGGCCGCCACCCGGGCCTCCTCCGGCGCGGTCAAGGAGCTCGCCGCCCAGGTCAAGAAGGCGCAGGACCCGGAGATCCGCACCATGTCCGGCTGGCTCGAGGCGTGGGGCGAGAAGGTCCCCGAGGCGATGCCCGGCATGGATCACTCCCAGCACGAGGGCATGCCCGGCATGATGAGCTCCAAGGACATGGAGGAGCTCAAGAAGGCCTCCGGCGCGGCCTTCGACACCGCGTTCCTGACCATGATGGTCGAGCACCACAAGGGCGCCGTGGACATGGCCCGCACCGAGAAGAAGCAGGGCTCGTACGGACCCGCCAAGACGATGGCCGACGCCATCATCAAGACCCAGAACGAGGAGATCACGCAGATGAACAAGCTCCTCGGCAAGGGCTGACCCGCGGGCCGGCCCACAGCTGACGGTCGATGGGCGAAGGCACCGGCACCCCGCCGGGCCTTTGCCCATTCAGCCGCGGCAGGCCCAGTGGTTACGATCTGGCGCGATGAGTAGACAGCGCGACGCGGCCCGAATACCGGGCGGCACGGTGCGAGCCACCGTGCCCTCGGTCCTTCGGCGTGCCGTCCTGCTGTGCACCATCGCGTTCTGGCTGGCACCCTCGTTCCTCCACCCGGCCGTGGAACACACGTCCGCCGTGCGGCACGCCTCCGTCTCGGCACGCCCCCCGTCCGGCCCCGAGTCCCGCCCCGTGACGGCCCCCGTGGCCGCGCCCATCCGTGCCGCCGCACCCATCCGTGCCGCCGCGCCCGGCCGCGCATGCCCGGACCCCGCCTCCGTCGGACCCCCGACCGGGACGACCCGGGCGACCGGGGCGCACAGCGCGGGCGGCGCCGGCGACAACTGCGTCGCCGGCCCCCGGGGGGTGAGCCAGGGCCTGGTGCCCGCGCCCGTCCCCCCGCCCGCGCTCGCCGACTTCCCGCCGCGCGACCGCCCGCACGACACGGATGCCACCCGGGCCCCGCCCGGCCGCGCCATCCGCGCCCCCGGCCTCCACCAGCTCCAAGTGCTTCGCACCTAGGCCGCCGGTATCCACATCCGCACATCACTTATTCCTCCAGTGCAAGGACAAGGACAAGCCATGGCTTCCAAGGGATCGAAGACGAAGAACGCGGCGGCCGCGCGCCGCGAGAAGATCGAGGAGTTGCGCCGCGCCGAGAAGGCGCGCGACCGCCGCTACCGCATCATCACGATCGTCTCGTGCACGGTGATCGTCGTCGGGCTGGTCGTCGGCGGCTACTTCATGATCGACGCCAGCAAGGAGAAGAAGGAGAAGGCCCAGGCGGTGACGATGTCGACCGTCAAGACCGGGACCTTCAAGGGCATGAAGACCTGGAAGAACCTCGGCCGTACGCACGTCGAGGGCTCCGTCAAGTACGCGATGTCGCCGCCGGCCGGCGGAAACCACAACCAGGTCTGGCAGAACTGCAACGGCGATGTCTACGAGAAGCCGATAGCCAACGAGAACGCGGTGCACGCCCTGGAGCACGGATCCGTGTGGGTCACCTACACCGACAAGGCGGACGCCAAGGACGTCACCGAGCTCGAGAAGCGCGTGAAGCAGACCCCGTACTCGCTGATGAGCCCCTACCAGGACCAGGACGCCCCGATCACCCTCACCGCCTGGGGCACCCAGCTCCAGGTCGACTCGGCGACCGACCCACGCGTGGAGAAGTTCTTCAAGGACTACGTGCAGGGCAAGCAGACCCCCGAGCCGGGCGCCGCCTGCACCGGAGGTAAGTCGGAATGACGGACACCGGCCAGGTGACGACCACCGGCCGCGCGGGACGGCAGCCGCTGATCGCGGGCGTCTCCGCCGCGCTGGCGCTGCTGGTGCTGGTGACGGTGGGCGTCCTGTGGCTCACCGCGGACAGCTCGGACGGCACGACCGGACCGTCGAAGCCGAGCGACACCTCCGCGGAGGCGGGGTTCGCCCGGGACATGTCCATCCACCACCAGCAGGCGGTGGAGATGTCGTTCATCGTGCGCGACAGCACCGACGACGAGGATGTGCGCCGCCTCGCGTACGACATCATCAACACCCAGGCCAACCAGCGCGGGATGATGCTGGGCTGGCTGGATCTGTGGGGGCTCTCCAAGACCTCCGAAGACCCCCCGATGACCTGGATGAAGGACCTCTCGTCGGACGAGTCCATGGACCATGACTCGATGGGCTCCATGGACCACGGCTCGATGGGCAAGGACGGCGCCTACAAGCCGCACGACGGGTCCCTCATGCCCGGCATGGCCACCAACACCCAGCTGGACGAGCTGAGGAAGGCCAAGGGGAAGACCGCCGAGGTGATGTATCTGCGGTTGATGATCGCCCACCACAAGGGCGGGATCGACATGGCCGAGGGAGCGGTCAAACTGGCGAAGGACCCGACGGTCAAGCGCCTGGCGCAGGGCATGGTCGACGGCCAGCAGTCGGAGATCCAGCTGATGAACGACATGCTGAAGAAGCGCGGCGCCAAACCCGTGTCGTAGCCCGCTTCTCGGGCGCCCCCGCGCGTCACCTCTTGAGGCGCTCCTCCCTCCGGGAGGGGCGCCTTGCGCTTGCCCGCGAGGGGGGGGCAAGACCGGTCAGGAATCGAGAAGCCCGGTCGCCGGGTGGCCCCGTAGCGTGATGGTCATGGCGAACACCACTTCCACCGCATCCAGCGCATCCGTCACATCCATCGCATCCGTCACCCTTGAGGTGGCCGACCCCGAGGCCGCCCGCCGCTTCTACACCGCCTTCGGAGTGGACACGCGCATACGTCTGCGGGCGTCCGAGGCCCACTCCACCGGATTCCGCGGCTTCACCCTGGCTCTCACGGTGTCCGGGCCGGCCACCGTCGACGGCTTCGTCGGCGCCGCCGTGGACGCCGGCGCCACCGTGCTGAAGCCCGCCGCGAAGTCGCTGTGGGGCTACGGCGGCGTCGTCCAGGCCCCGGACGGGACGATCTGGAAGATCGCGACCTCGGCGAAGAAGGACACCGGCCCGGCCACCCGCGAGATCGACGAGATGGTCCTCCTGCTCGGCGTCGAGGACGTGAAGGGCAGCAAGCAGTTCTACGTCGGCCGGGGCCTGACCGTGGCCAAGAGCTTCGGTGGCAAGTACGCCGAGTTCGCCTCCGACGAGTCCAGCCCCGTCAAGCTGGCGCTGTACAAGCGCCGCGGCCTGGCCAAGGACCTCGGCGTGCCCGCCGACGGCACCGGCTCGCACCGCGTCGTCCTCGGCTGCGCCGCCGGCCCCTTCACCGACCCGGACGGATTCGCCTGGGAGACCGCCTCCTGACTGCCGGCCCCGCACTCCCGCCCCGACCCGCCTCATCCCCGTACGAGAGGAAACCCGCCATGGAGCACACGACGTCGTCGGCCGAGCAGTACAACGGATTCACCGCCGAGGAGCGGGCCGCGATGAAGGAGCACGCGCAGGAGCAGAAGAAGGCGGTGGGCTGAGGCCGGCCATGGCCGAACCGCCCCGCCCGGCCCGCGGGCCAGGCGAGGGGCGGCGGTACGGAAGCGGGCCGCGCGGGCCCGACTCGTCGGCGGGTCAGTGGGAGGTGGCGCTGAACTCGACCGGCATGGCGGACACACCGCGCATCATCAGCCCCGAGCGCCACTCCAGTTCCTCGGGGGCGATGGCCAGGGACACATCCGGGAGCCGGTCGATCAGGACCTCGATCGCGGCCATGGCGATGGCCTCGGCCAGCTCACGGGCGACCGGGGGGCAGCCGTGGGTGCCGTGGCTGAAGGCCATGTGGGCCTGGTTGCCGGCCGCGCCCGCCCGGAAGTCGGGGCGTACGTCGGGGTCGGCGTTGGCCGCGGCGAGGCCCAGCATCAGGCAGTCGCCCTTCCTGATGCGGCGGTTGCCGAGCATGGTGTCCTCGGCGGCCCAGCGGCCGATCCAGTTGGGGACCGGGGTGGCCTCCCAGAGCACCTCGTTGAGCGCCTGGCCGACGCTGCGCCGCCCGCCGGACATGGTGACCGCGAACCGCTCGTCGGTGAGCATCAGCCGCAGCGCGTTGCCGATCAGGTCGGTGGTGGGCTGGTGGGCGGCGTAGACGTTGCCCAGCAGGTCGTTGATGATCTCGTCGTCGGTGAGCCCCGCCGGGTGGAACGCCAGGACGGTGGAGATGTTCTTGCGGTCCGGGTTGGCGCGGGCCTGCCCCAGCAGGCTCACCATCCGGTCGACCATCTTCTGGTGCGCGGCCGGTCCGCCGACCCCGCTGACCAGGTCGACCGTGATCTGCTGGAGTTCCTCGGAATCGGCCCCGTCCAGGCCGTACATGCGGCTCAGCACGCGCAGCGGGATCCGGCAGGCGTAGTCGGCGATCAGGTCGGCGCTGCCGCTGCCCGCGAAGTCGTCGATCAGACCGTCCGCGACGCGCTCGCACAGCGCGCGCAGCTCGAACGGGTCCACGACCTCCATGCTGTCGATGATCGCCTTGGCCCGCCGCTCGTGCTCGGCGCCCTCGGTGAACAGCATGGTGGGCCGGTAGCCGACGAACGTCATCAGCTCCCAGTCGTCCGGGACCTTGTCCCAGGAGTGCCAGCGGCGCGAGTCGCGGGCGAAGGTCTTGGGGTCGGTGGTGACCCGCACCATCTCCCGGTAGCCGAGCACCAGCCAGACGGGGATCTGCCGCTCGAGCAGGACGGGTACGACGGGGCCGTGGTCCCGGCGGAGCCGCCGGTAGAGGTCGTCCTGGCTGTGCCGGAAGGCGTCGGCGTCCAGCACCACGGCGTCCGGCTGCTCCGGCCAGCCCTGCTGCGACCCGGCGGCGAAGGGGTCCTCGGGTTCGGGCGTGGGGTCCGGGGTGGTCACGCGGTGCTCTCCCGGGGAACAGAGGTGGTGGACAGGGAGTAGAGATGGCGCACCAGGGCGATCAGCACGGCCTTGCTCGACTCGCGATCCCGGGCGTCGCAGTCGACCATCGGGATGTCGGGCGACAGGTCGAGGGCCGCCCGCACCTCTTCCAGGGTGTGCTTCGGCTCGCCGAAGTTGTTGCGCGCCACGATGAACGGCGTGCCGTGGTGTTCCAGCCGGTCGATGGCGTACCAGGAGTCGGACACCCGGTTGGTGTCCACCAGCACGACCGCGCCCAGGGTGCCCATGAACAGCCGGTCCCACAGGAACCAGAACCGCTCCTGGCCGGGGGCGCCGAACAGATAGAGCACCATCTGCTCGTCCAGGCTGATGCGGCCGAAGTCGAAGGCGACGGTCGTGGTGGTCTTCTCCCGCACCTGCGAGGCGTCGTCGATCCCCACGCCCGCCTGGGTCATGGTCTCTTCGGTGCTCAGCGGGCGGATCTCGCTGACCGACCGGACCATGGTCGTCTTGCCGACTCCGAAGCCCCCGACGACCACGATCTTGAGACCGTCGCTCGCGCTCTGGCTCAGCTGTGCGTCCTGGCCCGGCTGCGCGCCCTCGGGGCGGTCAGAGGTTCTGGAGTGCAACGAGCACCTTCTTCAGCATCTCGGGTTCGGGCAGCCGCGTATCGGCGCGGACCACCTGAGGATGGCGAGCGGTGATCTTTCCCATGTCGAGCAGATCGCAGAGCAGGATCTTCACGACGCTGACCGGCAACCCCAGATAGGAGGAGATCTCCACGACCGCCAGCGGACGGTGGCACATCCGGAGGATCCTGGCGTGCTCCGACTGCATGCCGGGGCTGGGCTCGCTCTCGCTGACGATGAGCGTGACCATGTCGAACACGCTCTCGTCCACGCGGCTGCGGCCGCCGGTGACGATGTACAGCCGGTCCGGATCCTCGCTGTCGACGGCCCCTCGGATCATGCGGTGGCCCCTCCGCTGCCGCTCGCGGCCACGCGGGGCGCGGCGCGCAGATGGTCGCCGATCTGCTCGACCAGCTCGTTCATGTTGTGGCCGATGACGCCGACGTCGGCCTCGTCCTCCGCGATGACCGCGAGGTGGGCGCCCTCGCCGGCCTCCACGATGAACAGGATTCCGCCGTGGAACTCCGTCATCGACTGCCGGACGCCGCCGCTGCCGTCACCGAACTCGATGGAGGCGCCGTGGGACAGGCTCTGGATACCCGAGGCGATGGCCGCCAGTTGGTCGGCCTGGTCGAGGGACAGGCCGGAGGTGAGACACAGCTTGAGACCGTCTCTGGAGAGCACCAGCGCGTGCCGGGCGCCGGGGGTCTTCTTCAGCAGGTTCTCCAGCAACCAGTCCAAGCTGCGATCTGTGGTGTTCATCGGGGTTCCTTCTGTCACGGCTGGTCGTTCTCGGGAGACGTTTCGGGGAGGGGGCAGGCGTCGGAGGCGGGGGTGGCGGCGGAGCCGCCGCGGGTGGCCTGGCGGAAGGCGCCGAAGCGGGTGGCGTCGGGGCGCGGCCGGTCGCAGGGCTCCTTGGCCTCGGTGGGGGCGGGCCGGGCGGCGGCGGCCAGCGTCTCGCCGCGGCGGCGCTTGGGCAGTATGCCGTTCATCTCACCGACCGTATCGCCGGTCGCCTCGCCGTTCATCTCGCCCGTCGCGCCGCGCGGGGCGGCGGCCGGAGCGGCGGCCGGGGCGGTGTTACGGGCCGGGGCGGCGGTCCGGGTGGAGCGGGCGGAGGCGATGGCGCCGGAGGGGCTCGCGGACCGGGTGGCGGTCTGGGCGGCGGCCGGGCGGGCTCCCGCGGTGCGGCCCGTCACGGAGTCCTGGCTCGCGTGGGTGATCAGCTGCTGCGGGATCAGGACGACCACGCCGGTACCGCCGCGCGAGGAGGGCCGGAAGGAGACCGTCAGGTTGTGCTTACGGGCCAACTGCCCGACGACCGCGAGCCCGAGCCGGGTGCCGGAGAGCGTGGTCAGGTCCAGGGTCTCGGAGGAGACGGCCTTCTCGGCGCGGGTCAGCGCGGCCGGTCCCATGACCAGACCGCCGTCCTCGATCGTCACCACGACGCCGGTGTGCGTCTCCTGGACGTACACATGCACCTCCTCGGTGGGAGGCGAGAACGTGGCGGCGTTGTCCATGAGTTCGGCGAGGGCGTGCATGACGCCCTCGGCCGCGTATCCGGCGACCGCGGCGGTGCTGGCCGAGTGGATCCGGACCCGCTGGTAGGCGCTGATCCGGCCGACCGCGCCGCGCAGCACGCTCTCCATGACGATCGGCTTGGTCCAGCGGCGCCCTGAGCGGGCGCCGGTGAGGACCGCGATGCTGTCCGCGATGCGCCCGGCCTGCGCGGTGGTGTGATCGAGCTTCAGCAGGTCGCCGAGGACGGCCTCGTCGTGCCGGTGCTCCATCTCGCGGAGGTCGGCGAGCATGCTGGTGGCCAGCGCCTGCACCCGGCCGGCGGCGTTGGCGCAGGCGGCCATGGCCGAGGCGCGCATGCGCTCTCCGGTGGCCACCTCCCGCACCAGCGTGTTCAGGACCCGGCCGTGCGCCTGGTTGGCGGGCGAGCCCAGCGAGGCGATCACGGTGTCCACCGTGTCCCCTTCGCGCAGCCGGTTCACCGCCTGGGGAATCGTTTCGTCGGCGAGCCTGGTGGTCTCGGCCTCCATCACCGCCGTACGCCGCGCGGCCTCGGCCTCCACGGCCGCCACGCGCTCCCGGAGCCGCCGTACGTCCTGGGCGCGGGCGGCGGCGAGCGCGCCGGCCACGCAGGACACGATGACGACCACCGCGGAGAACAGTCCGACGGACGCCCGGCTCTCGGTCGGCACTTCGGCCGTCACCCAAGCCCCGATGCCTCCGAGAACGACGGCCGCCAGCAGCGGTACGGTCAGGGCCTGCCGCGTCATGGGGAGCCCTTTGACGGGTTGGCTGGATATATGTGCTGACATCTCTCAGGTCCTCAGGGGCGTGATCGAGGGACGAGGTCGGTTTCAAGCCATGGGCGGCACATCGTAGTACCGCACACACGCTTTTGACCGGCCCGTTCGCCAATCGGGACCTTGACATCCCGTCAGCACCGAGAAGTAAACCCCGGTTGGCCCCCTCATGGCGACCACTGAACCCTCGCCGAACGCCGCAAACCAGAATGAGCCGTTCCGGGTCCGCACGTCCACCCCCGCGGCGTGTTCCTGCCGCCGCTAGTGCGCCTAGCATTGCCAGAATCAGGGGATGTCATCCACCGAGCGTCGCGAACGCGAACGAGCACTCCGCCATCAACTGATCATCACCTCCGCCCGCGAGCTGGCCGAGACCGAGGGCTGGGACGCGGTCACCACGCGCCGGCTGGCCGAGCGCGTCGAGTACAGCCAGCCCGTCCTCTACAGCCATTTCAAGGGCAAGGACGCCATCGTCCGCGCGGTGGCCCTCGAGGGCTTCGACGACCTCGCCGCCCAGCTGCGGCGGGCGCGGCTGGCCGAGATCTCCCCGAAGGAGGCGCTGCGCGCGGTGGGCCGGGCCTACCTCGACTTCGCCGCCGACCGGCCCGCGCTGTACGAGGCCATGTTCATCATGCCGACCGACCTGCCCTTCGCCAGCAGCGAGACGCCCTCCGCGCTGCGCGCCGCCTTCGCCGAGATCGTCGCCGTGGTCGGGCCGCGCGAGGGCGAGGGGCTGTACGCCGAGGTGTTCTGGGGCTCGCTGCACGGCATCGCCGTCCTGGTGCACGGGGCGCGGATGCCGGCCGAGTACCAGGGGGCACGACTTGACCTCCTGGTGGAGAAGTTCGCCCCGGAGACGGGCTGACCCGCGGTACTGACCAGCGGTCAGGACGAAGGGGCCGTCAGGGCAGCGCCAGTTCCGCCCAGATGACCTTGCCGTCGGCCGTGTAGCGGGTGCCCCAGCGCTCCGCGAACTGCGCGACCAGGAACAGCCCGCGGCCCCCCTCGTCCGTCGTCGCCGCGTACCGCAGATGCGGCGAGGTGCTGCTGGTGTCCGAGACCTCGCAGATGAGATTGCGATCGCGCAGCAGCTGCACCCGGATCGGGCCCGCGGCGTAGCGGATCGCATTTGTGATCAGTTCGCTGAGGACCAGCTCCGCCGTGAACGCCACGTCATCCAAGCCCCAGTCCGCCAGCCTGCGGATGACCTCGGCGCGCACCTCGGCCACCGCCGCCGGCTCGCAGGGGACGTCCCAGCTCGCCACCCGGTCGGCGGCCAGCACCCGGGTGCGGGCCACGATCAGCGCTATGTCGTCGGTGGGGCGCGGGGGCAGCACCGCGTCCAGTACGGCCGCGCAGGTCTCGTCGGGGGTGCGGCCGGAGTGGGCGAGGGCGTCACGGAGCAGTGCGAACCCGGCGTCGATCTCCCGGCTGCGGTCCTCGATGAGCCCGTCGGTGTAGAGCACCAGTTGGCTGCCCTCGGCCGGCTTCAGCTCGGCCGTCTCGAAGGGCAGGCCGCCCACGCCGAGCGGCGGCCCGGCGGGCACCTCGGGGAACTCCACCACGCCGTCCGGGGAGACCACCGCGGGCGGCGGATGTCCGGCGCGGGCCATGGTGAAGCGCCGGGTCACCGGGTCGTAGATCGCGTACAGGCAGGAGGCGCCGGTGATGCCCGCGCCGCCGCCCTCGGTCCCCTCCGGGGGCGGGTCGCCCTCGTCCTGGTCGATCCGGGCGACCAGGTCGTCGAGGTGGGAGAGGATCTCGTCGGGCGGCAGGTCGAGGGTGGAGAAGTTGTGCACCGCGGTACGCAGCCGCCCCATCGTGGCCGCCGCGTGCAGCCCGTGCCCCACCACATCGCCCACCACCAGCGCCACCCGCGCCCCCGGCAGCGGAATGACGTCGAACCAGTCACCCCCCACCCCCGACTCCGCGGGCAGATAGCGATACGCCACATCCAGCGCGCTCTGCTCGGGCAGGGCGCGGGGCAGCAGGCTGTGCTGGAGCGTCACCGCCATGGTGTGCTCGCGGGTGTAGCGGCGGGCGTTGTCGATGCAGACGGCGGCGTGGGCGGCCAGTTCCTCGGCGAGGGAGATCTCGTCCTCCTCGAAGGGGTCGCGCTTCTCCGTCCGCCAGAAGCTGACCATGCCCAGCATGACGCCCCGGGCCCGCAGCGGCACCGTCACCAGCGACCTCACGCCGTAGTCGACGACCAGGCCGGTCCGCCCGGGGTCCTGGGCCCGCCATCCGTCGGCCTCCCGCAGGTCCGGCTCGACCACCGCCTGCCCGCTGCCGAACCCCCAGGCCTGCGGGGTGGAGGCGACGAACGAGAAGCGGGTGTCCACCGGGTAGAAGGGGTGGTCGTCGCGGATGCCGTGGACCGCCGCGCGGCACATCTCGATGCCGCCCACCGCCAGCGGCTCCTCGCCGCGCAGCACGGGCCCGGCCAGGTCGACGGTGACGAAGTCGGCGAAGCGGTCCACCGCGACCTGGGCCAGCTCCTCGGCGGTCCGGCCCACGTCGAGCGTGGTGCCGATCTCCACGCTGGCGTCGTAGAGCAGCTTGAGGTGGATCTGGGCCTCCTCGGCCCGCCCCGACAGCGCGCGCAGCTCGGTGGAGTCCCGCAGGGTGGTCACGCTGCCGGGCGGGCCGCCGTCCCGGTCCGTGGGGCGGTTGTTGACCGCCAGCAGCCGGTCCCCGGCCACCAGCACCTCGTCGGAGACGATCTGTCCCGACGCCAGCACCTCGGCCATCTGCGGCTCCATCCCGAGTTCGGTGACGGGCCGGCCCTCCGGGTGTTCGGGCAGGGCCAGCAGCCGGCGGGCCTCGTCGTTGGCCAGCAGCAGCCGGCCGTCCCCGTCGACGATCAGCACACCCTCCCGCACGGAGTGCAGCACCGCGTCGTGGTGCTCGTACATGCGCGTCATCTCGGCCGGGTCCAGGCCGCGCGTCTGCCGCCGCAGCCGCCCGCTGACCAGTGCCGTGCCGCCGGTGGCCAGGGCGAGCGAGGCGCCGGCCGCGCCGACGAGGATCGGGATCTGCCGGTTGGCCAGGCCGCTCACCTTGCTGACCGTGATGCCCGAGGCCACCAGGCCGATGACCTTGCCGTGGCTGTCGGTGACGGGCACCACGGCCCGTACGGAGGGGCCGAGGGTGCCGGTGTACGTCTCCGTGATGGTGTGGCCCTGGACGGCGGCGCGGTAGTTCCCGAGGAAGTGCTGGCCGATCTTCGCGGTGTTGGGGTGGGTGTAGCGGATCCCCTTCGTGTTCAGGACCACGATGAAGTCGACGTCGGCGTCCTTGCGCGCCGCTTCGGCCCGCGGCTGGAGCACCGCGGTGGGGTTGGCGGAGCGCAGCGCGGGGGCGATGCCGGGTGAGTCGGCGAAAGTCTCGGCGACGGCGAGGGAGCGGTGGCGCGCCTCGTTGGTGGCGTCGTGCCGGACCTGGAGCACCAGCGCGATGGACGCGGCGGCGACCAGCAGCAGGACGACCACGAGTTGCAGCAGAAAGACCTGGCCGGCGACGCTCCGCGCGCTCAGCCAGGTTCCAGGGCGCCGCCCTGCCGCCTCTGGGCGCTCACGCCGCCGACTCCGTGGGCGCCGACCGGGGAACATGCGGGCAGACAGTGCCCACGATCGGCCCATAAACCGGGCCATACCCCTACATCTACACCGGGTCCCCCCGGAAGGCGAGCCACCTCGCGCCCTGAAAGTGCCGACCCGGGCTGGCTATGCAAACCTGAAAAGGTGTAATTAGCTACATATGCCGCAAATCATCGGCCATCCGGCCGACTGTCGGCAGGGACGAAGGAGCCCACCATGGCCAGTCACGTCGGTGGAGTTCAGCCGCAGGCCGCGCCGAGTGCGCACCACCGGGCGGAGGCGAGCGGATGGCTCGTCTTCGGGGGCATCATGTTGATCTTCGCGGGGCTGCTGGCCCTCGGCCAGGGGATCTCGGCCATCCGCAACGACCAGGTGTTCGTGGTCACGCATCACTACGCCTTCGCGTTCGACCTCACCGGGTGGGGCTGGGTCCACGCGATCGTCGGCGCCGTCGCCGTGATCGCCGGTGCGGCCGTGTTCACCGGTGCCATGTGGGCTCGGGTGACCGGCGTGGTGCTGGCGGGGCTCAGCCTGATCGCCAACTTCCTGTGGCTGCCCTACTACCCGGTCTGGGCCGTCACGCTGCTCATCCTGGACGCCCTCGTCATCTGGGCGCTGTGCGCGGGGCCTGCCTCGGCCGAGCGCGCGGCCCAGGCACAGATGTGGGAAGCACGGCAGGGACCGCGGGGCCCGCAGGGACAGGCACAGTCACAGTCGTCATGGGGGCAGCAGGGGCCGCAGGGGCCGCAGGGGCCGGGCCCGCAGGCACAGGGACCGCAGGGGCCGCAGGGGCCGCAGGGACAGCCGTAGGCAGCGGCCGGGCCCGCGGGTCACAGGGCGATGACGACCAGCGCCGTGTCGTCCGCCACGGTCCCGCCCGTGACGCCCAGGTCGATCAGCAGCGCGTCGGCCAGGGCCTCGGGGTCCAGCTCCCCGTTCCGGGACAGGCTCTCGGCGAGCCGGCCGATCCCGGCGTCGATGTCCTCGTCCCGGCGTTCGATCAGCCCGTCGGTGTACAGCACCAGAATGCCGCCCGGGGTGTACGGGAGGACGGCCTCGGGCCGCTCCACATGCTCCGGGCGGGCGCCCAGCGGAGGGTCGGTGGCCTGGTCGAGCTGTACGACGCGGCGGTCGGCCCGCAGCAGCAGCGGCGGCGGATGGCCGGCGCAGCTGTAGGCGATGGTCCGCTCGGACCGGTCGATGACGGCCTGCACGGCGGTCGCGGCCAGCGCCCCCTCCAGGGAGCGCGCGTACAGGCCGAGCGCCTCCAGCGCCCTGGCAGGCCCGCCGACGGCCCGGATCGCCGCGCTCAGCGCGCTCCGCAGCTGCCCCATCACACAGGCCGCCCCCAGCCCCTGTCCGACCACATCGCCCACCGCCGCCGCGATCCGGCCGTCCGGCAGCTCGGTCACCTCGTACCAGTCGCCGCACACGTTGAGCGACCCGATGGCGGGCCGGTAGCGCACCGCCACCCGCAGATGCAGCCCGGCGACCAGCGCGGGCAGCATGGCCTGCTGGAGGGCCAGCGCCGTCGCCCGCTCCCGGGCGTGCGCCGCCCGCAGCCGCTCGTTGAGCTCCTGGAGCTCCCGCGCCCGGGTGTGGAGGTCGGCGTCGATCTCCGCGGTGCGCTCGAACGGCGCCTGCGCCCGCCCCAGGACGAAGTCCGTCACGTCCTCCACCCGGTGGATGACCATCTGCACCGAGCCGTCCGGGCCCATGACCGGGGTGTTGATCGGGCTCCAGTACCGCTCCTCGAACGGCCCCTCGCCCCGCGTGCCCCCGCCCTCGTCGCCGGGTACGGGGATGTCGTACTTCTGGAGCGCCATGCTGTCGCGCTCCCCGGTCGCCAGGACCCGTTTCAGGGAGGCGCCCAGATTGCGGGTCCCGGTGGCCTGCGGGTCCGCCGGGTTGTCGGGGAAGGCGTCGAAGATATGGCGGCCGAGCAGGTCCCCGCGCCGGGTCCGGGTGGCCCTCAGATACGCCTCGTTGACCGCGACGATGACCAGATCGGGACCCACCACCAGATTCGGACTCGGAGTGGCCTCGAAAAGAGCCTCGTAGTCGATCTGCTGTCCCGTGGCCTGCTCCCTGCTCGTGCCCTGCCACGCCGCGCCGCGGTGGGAGCCGCGTGCTTATGCCCAATCTATGGCGGCTCCGCGCCGACCGCACGCGGCCGGGCACGCGGCCGGGGTGCGGTGGGAGGCGGGAAGAGCGAGGCTGAAGCCATGCTGCTGGCCGATGTCGCGCGTACCTCCCGCGAGGTCGCGGCCACCTCCGCCCGCTCGGAGAAGGTCGCCGCCCTGGCCCGGCTGCTCAGCCGCGTGGAGCCCGCCGAGGCGCCCGTGGTGATCACCTATCTCGCGGGCAGGCTGCCGCAGCGCCGCATCGGGGTGGGCTGGGCCGGGCTGCGGATGCGCCCGGAACCGGCCGCGGGGCCCCGGCTCGGCGTGCTCGACGTACACCAGGCCCTGGACCGGGTCGCGGCCGTCTCCGGCACCGGCGCCGCCGGCGAGCGCAAGCGGCTGGTGTCCCGGCTGATGTCCGACGCCACCGAGGAGGAGCAGCGCTTTCTGCTCGGCCTGATCGGCGGGGAGCCGCGCCAGGGCGCGCTGGACGCGCTCGCCGTCGAGGGGCTTTCGGCCGCGGTCGGCGCGCCCTCCGCCGAGGTGCGCCGCGCGGTGATGCTGGGCGGCTCGCTGGGCGCGGTCGCCCGGGCGCTGGTCGAACACGGGCCGCCGGCGCTGACCGGGTTCCGGCTGGAGGTGGGGCGCCCGGTGCTGCCGATGCTCGCCCACAGCGCCCGGGACCTGGACGAGGCCATGGACCGGCTCGGCCCCTGCGCGGTCGAGGAGAAGCTGGACGGCATCCGGGTGCAGGTGCACCGGGACGGGGAGACCGTACGCGTCTACACCCGCACCCTCGACGAGATCACCGACCGGCTGCCGGAGGTGGTCGCGGCCGCCCGCGAGCTGGCGGTGGAGCGGGCGGTCCTCGACGGCGAGGTGATCGCCCTGGACGCCGACGGCCGGCCCCGGCCGTTCCAGGAGATCTCCGGCCGGGTCGGGTCACGGCTGGACGTGGCCGGCGCGCGCGCCTCGCTGCCGCTGTACCCCGTCTTCTTCGACCTGCTCTCCGTCGACGACCGGGACCTGCTCGACCTGCCCGCCCGCGACCGCCACGCCGAGCTGGCCCGGGTGGCCCCCGGCCCCCGCCGGGTCCGCAGGCTGGTGGCCGAGGAGCCGCGGGACGAGGCGACCCGGCGGGCGGCGCGGGAGTTCGCCGCCGACGTCCTGGCCCGCGGGCACGAGGGCGTCATGGCCAAGTCCCTCGACGCCCCGTACAGCGCGGGCCGGCGCGGCGCGTCCTGGCTGAAGGTCAAGCCGGTGCACACGCTCGACCTGGTCGTGCTCGCCGCCGAGTGGGGCCACGGCCGCCGCACCGGCAAGCTGTCCAACCTCCACCTCGGCGCCCGGCGGCCGGACGGCACCTTCGCCATGCTCGGCAAGACCTTCAAGGGCCTGACCGACAAGCTGCTCGGCTGGCAGACGGAGGCGCTGCTGCGGCTGGCGGTCAGCGACGACGGCTGGGTGGTGCGGGTGCGGCCCGAGCTGGTCGTGGAGGTCGCCTTCGACTCGCTCCAGCGGTCCTCCCGCTATCCGGCGGGGGTGACGCTGCGCTTCGCGCGGGTGCTGCGCTACCGCGAGGACAAGCCGGCGGCGGAGGCGGACACGGTCGAGACGGTGCTGACGCTGCGCGGCGGGTGAGGGCCGTACGGGGCGTGTCCGGCGGCCACGCGGCGGAGCCGCACATCGGTGCTGTTCCCCACCCCGCCCCTTCCCGCAACCATGGGCTTCGCCACTGGACCCCGCGGGTCTGGGACAGAGTCCCCCACGCGGCGGCGCCGCACATCGGCAGGGGCCGGGAAGCGGCAGGGCGGGGGACGAGTCCGCCGCAGGCGTCAAGGTCCGCCGGACGGGGCCTGACCGGGGCCGGTCGCCGACTGCCGACCGCGGGCGCGCTACCGCCCCAGGGCCTTGCGGGCCAGCCGGTAGGCGACCAGGTCGGCCACCGAGATCAGCGGCAGCAGCCTGCTGGCCGCGAGCCGGCTGAGGTCCTCGTAGTCCGCCGGCTCCCAGTCCGGCGTGACGACCGCGCAGATCGCGGTCACCCCGGAGAGCCCCGCCAGCCGCGACAGGTCGACCGCCGCCTCGGCGTGGCCGTCCCGCTCCAGCACCCCGCCGGGCACCGCGCACACCGGGAACACATGCCCCGGGCGCCCCAGCTGCGCGGGGGCGGTCTGGGGGTCGGCCAGCGCCTGGACGGTCCGCGAGCGGTCCCGGGCGGACAGGCCCGTGGTCGTGGGCCCCAACAGGTCGACGGAGACGGTGAAGGCGGTGCTGAGCAGCCCGGTGTGCTCCTCGTCCACCACGATCCGCGGCAGCCGCAGATGCTCGGCGCGCCCATGGGGCAGCGCCACGCAGACCATGCCGGAGGTGTGGTCCAGGAGCTGCTTCAGCGCGCCCTCGTGGGCGTGCTCGGCGGCCAGCAGCAGAGCGCCCCGGCGATCCTCGGACGTGTCGTCGAAGACGATGACGAAGCCGCCCTCGGCGAACGCGTCGATCGCCTGCTCGACCGCCAGGAGGCGCTCGGGTGCGACCGTCTGCTCAACCACTGCCATGAGGAGGAATTTTGGCACATGCCAGTGGACCTGACGACGTGTCAATGCTCACAAAGTAAGGGCGGGCACACCATCAGTGACCTCCGGCCGGTTCCACCACCGCGCTCCCAAGGGCCCGCGCGAGAATGAGAGCTCGCCCGATCGAGAGGGTCAGTGTGGAGACGACAGTCGCGGAGGACCGAGCCGCCGAGCCCGTACATCCCGTACGCCGCTTGGTACGGCCCGTACGCCGCTTCGCACGCCCCCCGCGCGGGCGGGCCCGGCAGGTGGCGGCCTGGTGCGCGGCGCTGCCGCTGGCCGTGGTGAGCGTGGTGCTGGGCTGCCGGGCCGCGGACAGCGACGGGATCACGCCCGTGCCCCAGCTCCTGGCCTTCCTGCCCTGGCTGCTGGTCCCCGCGCTGCTCGGCCTGGTGCTCGCGGCGGCGGCGCGCTGGCCGCTGGGGTGCGCGTGGGCGCTGGCCGCGGCCGCGGTGACCGGGTGGTTCATCCAGCCATACGACCCCGCCGCCGGCCCGGCGCCCCGTCCGCGCGGCCCGGTGGTGGCTCAGGTGCGGGTGCTGACCGCCAATCTGGAGTTCGGCGGGGCCACGAAGGGGCTGGTCGGCGCGGTGCGGCGGGAGGACCCCGACCTCGTCTCAGTCCAGGAGTGCGACACCCGCTGCGCGGCCGCGCTCGACGCGCCCGCCATGCGCGAGACCTACCCGTACCGGAAGGTCATCGCCGTCCCCGGCGACGCCGCGCACGGCTCGGCGATCCTCAGCAAGTACCCGCTCACCCCCGAGGCCGGGGTGTCCGGCAAGCTGGCGATGCCGGGGGCCGTCGTACGGATCGCCGGGCGGCCGGTCCATGTGCAGGTGGCCCACCCGATGCCGCCGATGCCGGGCCGGCTGGACGTCTGGCGCACCGAGCTGGGGCGGCTGCGCGCGTACGCCGCCGACCGGGGCGACGAACCCACCCTCATCGCGGGGGACTTCAACGCCACCCAGGACCACGCCGCCTTCCGGTCCCTCCTGGACACCGGGATGCGGGACAGCGCACCGGCGGTGGGCAGGGCCCGGACGCCCAGCTGGCCGAGCGTGACGGCCCCGGCGCTCGGCGCCCAGATCGACCACGTCCTGGTCAGCGAGGCGCTGCGGCCCCGCGCCGCCCGCTTCCTCGATCTGCCGAACACCGACCACCGGGCGCTGCTGGTCGACCTCGACCTGCACTGACGCCCCCCCGCAGGCGACTCAGCTCTCGCTCGGGTTGTAGGAGTTGGCCACCTCGAAGGGGTCCGGCTCCAGGCCCTCCGTCGGCCAGCGCTGCTCCCGCCGCCACTGCTCGTTCTCCAGCGCCAGCGCGTCCCACAGCAGATTGAGCGGATGGCTCGGATCGTAGTGGGCGCGCTCCCCGCGCCGGGTGAAGGCGCCGAGCAGCACCTCCAGCCGCGGCCCGGTGTCATTGACCAGCTCGACGGCCCGCATCCCGCGCCCGTACGCGACCCGCGGGTCCCCGGCCGCGTCGGCGACGCCCTTGGTGACCAGCATGCAGCCGCGCAGCAGGCCCGAGCGCAGCAGCTCGAAGCCGTAGGTGACGGTGTCGATCTCGGCGGCTATGTGCAGCTTGTTGCGGTAGTCGGCGCCGAACCAGCTGTGCAGCACGCCCGCCATCAGCCCGCTGGCCGAGATGACGAGCGGCAGCGTGCGCAGCTCGCTGCTGGGGGCGGTCGGGCCGGGCAGCCGGGAATGCGGCAGATTCGTCAGCAGCGACACCCCGCTGCGGCGCCACTCCATCACATCGAACGCGTTGAGCTCGTTGTCGACGTCGTTCGCCTGGGGGGTGGTCACCACGGAGCCGCAGACCAGGTCCACGTCCTTGGCGCGCAGCTTGCCCAGCACGTCCCGGGTGCGGACATGCCCGACCTTCAGCTCGATGCCGCGCTGCTCGAACTCCTCGGCCACCCGCTCACCGGCGCCCGCGAGATAGCCGAGGGTGAAGCGCGTGGTGCCCACCATCAGGGTTTTGCCGAGCCGGCGGCGGGATTCATGGATGCCCTCCAGCCAGTCGCCGAGCGTGTCGCGCGCCAAATTGACCAGGGCCTCGCCGGTGCCGGTGAACAGCACGTCCTTGCCGCGGCCCTGCTTGAGGACGAGCGGCTCGCCGCACAGATCCCGGAAGTTGCGGTTCATCGTGTCCAGCTGCTTTTGCACGCTCGACTGTTCCCGGCCGAGCACCCTGGCGGCGCCCAACGCGGTACCTGTCTCATGCACCACGATCAACGTGCGGAGCTGGTCCATCGTGGTGTCCATGAGCGCGAGTGGGCTCTGCAGCAGCCTGCTTCGCCCGTTGGCCGTCGGTGGTCCGAGCGGCCCGGGAATGGCCATGAATCCGTCTCGCTTCCCAACTCTGCCCGATTTATGGACTGTCGAGTTTAGCCCCGGGATGCTTGATCACGTGGCTTTCGGAAGTCGGTTGCGGCTCATTGGCGACCCATTGGCCGCACATCGCGACCGATTGACGCCCCATTTCGGATAAGCGCGGACTTTACCGTCCCTATGCGCGTACGGCGGCCATACGCCGCGCGCCCCGCTACGCCGAGCGGCGGAATTATCCCGGACCACAACTGACCCGCATGTCAGTTGAATTGATCTCCGGGACAATTCCGCCGCAGTCGAGAACGCCGAGAATTACGAATAATTCTCCGGCCGGATCAGGCTCCGATGTCGCCGCCGTCGCGCCGCCACACGCTGATCACCGACGGACGGGTCAGCTTGCCCTGGCCGTCGGGCCAGGTGGACGCGGGCTTCTCCACGCTCGCCCCGTCGACCTCACCCGGGTGCTGCACCGCCACCATGACCCGCCGGTCCTGGACGATCGGACCGCAGGTCTCGGCCCCGGTCGGAACGGTCAGGAACTGCTTGACCTCACCGCTCCTGGGGCCGGACGTCGCCACCCCGAACAGCCCGTCGTGGCTGCCCAGCGCGTTGCCGTCGGTGGAGATCCACAGGTTGCCGTACGCGTCGAAGGTGATGTTGTCCGGGCAGGAGATCGGCGAGACCTGGTCCTTCGGGAAGCCGCCGAAGTACGTGCTCGGGTCCGCCGGGTCGCCGCAGACCAGGAACAGCCGCCAGCTGAAGCGGCGGGCCGCCGGGTCGCCCCAGCGCTCGGTCAGCTCCAGGATCTGGCCGTGCTTGTTGCTGTTGCGCGGGTTCGCCTCGTCGGCCGGGGCCTTGCCCGCCTTGCCGCGGTCGCTGTTGTTGGTGAGGGCGACGTACACCTTGCCGGTGCGCGGGCTGGGCTCCACGTCCTCCGGGCGGTCCATCTTCGTCGCGCCCACCTTGTCGGCGGCCAGCCGCGTGAAGACGTAGACCTCCTCGGCCGTCATCCCCTCGACATACGAGGTGGTGCCGCTCACCAGCGCGATCCACTCGCCGGAGCCGTCGAACTCGCCGTCCTTCGGAAGCTTCCCGGTGCCGTCGATCTCGGCGGCCGGGCTGTCCCCGGTGAACTTGGCGACGTACAGCGTGCCCTCGTCGAGCAGCGTGCGGTTGTGCTCACGCGCGGCCCGGCTGGTGCCCTTCATCATCCGCTTGGACGAGACGAACTTGTAGAAGTAGTCGAACCTTTCGTCGTCGCCCATGTAGAGGACCGGACGGCCGTCGTCGGTCAGCCGGGGCTCGGCGGCCTCGTGCTTGAACCGGCCCAGCGCGGTCAGCTTGCGCGGCGTCGACTCCGGGTCGTACGGGTCGATCTCGATGACCCAGCCGAAGCGGTTGGTCTCGTTCGGCTCCTGCGCCACGTCGAAGCGCTTGTCGAAACGCTCCCACTTGCGCTCGGTGGCCGCGCCCGCCAGGCCGTAGCGCTTGAGACGCGCGGCGGTGGTCGGGTCGGTCACCGAACCGGCGTTGGCGAAGTACTGGTTGAAGTTCTCCTCGCCCGACAGGACCGTGCCCCACGGGGTGATACCGCCGCCGCAGTTGTTCAGCGTGCCCAGGATCCGCTTGCCCGTCGGGTCCGCCGAGGTCCGCAGCAGCTCGCTGCCCGCGGCCGGGCCCGTCACCTCGAACGGCGTGGTCGCGGTGATCCGGCGGTTCAGGCGGTGGCGCGACACGGCGGTCAGCTTGCCGAGCTTGCGGTCCTCCTGCGTCGCCACCACCGACAGGCCGTGCGCGGCCCAGGCGATCTCGGCCTGCTCGCGGGTCGGGTTCGCCGCGTCGTACCCGGCGAACATCAGCACCTCGTCGGTGTACTCGTGGTTGACCACGAGCAGCTGGCGGTCGCGCTCGTGCGGGATGTCCAGCACGGCCATGTAGTCGTTGTTGTAGCCGAACTGGCCCGCCTGCGCCTTCGCGGACTGGTTGGCCGGGTCGAACGCCGGCGCGCCGCGCAGGATCGGGTCGCCCCAGCGGATCACCACGTTCTGGTCGTGCCCCTCGGCGACCACGACGGCGTCGGTGGTGTTGGGCGCCACGGGAGAGAAGCGGAGCCCGCGGGCGGCCTTGCCCGCGCCCTTGTCGGCGGCCTGGGCCACTGCTGCCCCGTCAGCCGCCGCGGCCTCCGGCGCCCGCCCCACCGCGGTCACCCCGGCCGCGGCCGCGACCGAGACCACGGCGCCGGCGCGCAGCACCGAACGGCGGGACAGCGCACCGGCTATGACGTCACCGATGTAGCCGTTGTCGCTCGTGTTCGGCACCTCGTGGAAACAGGCGTCACCACAGCGGTACCGGCATGTGAGCGCGGAACGACCGCCCGGGTGTGAGCTGATGAGCGGCAGAAGCTTGCGCACGTCTTACCCTCCGTACGGATTGCACGCGTCGATTGCGCGTGGACCGTCCGGCGCGCAACCCACGCCGCCACGGTGTCGGGACCCCATCCGGGGCGAAGCTATGGGCGTAGAGCCGCGGACCGGCGACCGTCGTCTGAATCACGAGTGAACGGCGGGTAACCGGAATCGGCAGCTGAGTACGGCTGAAGGGCCCGCTAGCCTTTCCGCACCACGGACATGTACCGCCATGCCCCGGACTCGACACGTGATGAGGTATCTCCCATGGCCATACGGGACCTACTGCGCAAAGTTTTCGGACGCTCCCGCACGCCGCGGGTCGACGCTTCGGCTGTGCCGGAGGCGGCAGTTGTCCCGGACGCCCAAGAACCGCCCGCCGCCGCCACCGCCCCCGCCAAGCCTGAGCCCGAGGCCGAGGCGAAGCCTGAGCCCGAGGCGAAGCCCGAGCCCAAGCCCGCGACTACTCCTGCGGCTCAGACGGGGGATGAGGAGACGGCAGCCCACCACCCGTCTCTGGCCGAACCGCTGAAGACTCTCGACGAGATCCTGGAGTCCTCCGCCCCGGAGGCGCCGGCGAAGGACCAGCCGAAGGCCGACCCCGAGCCCAAGCCCGAAGCCGCTGCCGAGCCGGCCGACGACAAGAAGGCGGAAGCGGCAACGGAGCCCGCCAAGCCGGCCGAGCCCGAGGCCGAGGCCGAGAGCACCCCCGCGCCGAGCGCCGACGCGGACACCCCGGCCGAGCCCGAGGCCAAGGCCAAGGCCAAGGCCAAGGCCGAGACCACCGCCGCAGCGGCCGAGCCGAAGCAGGAGGCCACGCCCGAGGCCGCCCCCGCGCCGAGCGCCGACGCGGACACCCCGGCCGAGCCCGAGGCCAAGGCCGAGAGCACCCCCGCAGCGGCCGACCCGGTCGCCCCGGTCGAGCCGAAGCAGGAGACCGCGCCCGAGCCCGCCGAAGCGGCAGAGCCCGAGCCCGAGACGGCCCCGAAGCCCGCCGCCGAGGCCGAGCCGGAGCAGGCGGCCGCCGAAGAGAAGCCCGCCGAGCCGGTCGCGGCTGCGGCAGACGCCGAGGAGCCCGCCGCCGAGCCGGTGGCAGCGGAGGCCGAGGCCGCCTCCACGCCGAGCGGCGAAGCCGACGCGGCGGACGCCCGGGCCAAGGCCACCCCGGCCAGCGCCGTCGCCGTCGCGGACGCAGAAGAGGCGGCCAAGCCCGCCGGGCCGGTCACCGCCGGGGACCCCGCCCCGGCCGCCGAGCCGAAGCCAGAGGCCGAAGCCCCCGCCGAGCCGGTGGCGGCGGAGACCGCCGACGCCGCCGACGATGACAAGCCCGCCGCCGAGGCGGAAGCCGCGGCTGAGCCCACCAAGCCGGCCGAGACCGAGCCCGAGGCCGAGACCACCCCCGCGCCGAGCGCTGACGCGGACACCCCGGCCGAGGCCACCCCCGCAGCGGTCGACCCGGTCGAGCCGAAGCAGGAGACCACGCCCGAGCCCGCCCCGAAGCCCGCCGCCGAGGCGGAGCCGGAGCAGGCGGCCGCCGAAGAGAAGCCCGCCGAGCCGGTGGTGGCGGAGGCCGAGACCACCTCCACGCCGAGCGGCGAAGCCGACGCGGCGGACGCCCCGGCCAAGGCCGAGGCCACCCCGGTCAGCGCCGTCGCCGTCGCCGTCGCCGTCGCCGTCGCCGACACGGAAACGGAAGACGCGGCCAAGCCCGCCGAGCCGGTCGCGGAAAAGGCCGAGACCAAGGCAGAGGCCAAGGCCGACGCCGCCATCGCGCTCGCCGACGTGGAGAACCGCGCGCCCGGGCTGGTCAGCCTGTACAAGACCGCCGCCGAGACCCTGGCGCAGAAGGGGCTGGCGGGCGACCGGGCCGCCGTCTATCTCGTGCTGGACCGGTCGGGGTCGATGCGGAACTACTACAAGGACGGCACCGTCCAGCACTTCGCGGAGCAGGCGCTGGCCCTCTCCGCGAACCTCGACGACGACGGCACCGTCCCGGTCGTGTTCTTCTCCACCGACATCGACGGCACGGCCGACATCGACCTGACCAACTACAGCGGCCGCGTCAACGAGCTGCACTCCTCGCTCGGCCACATGGGGCGTACGAATTACCACCACGCGATCAACGCGGTCATCGACCACTACAAGAAGTCCGGCTCCACCGCCCCCGCGTTCGTGATCTTCCAGACGGACGGCGCGCCCACCAGCAAGGTGGCCGCCGAGAAGGCGCTGTGCGAGGCCGCGCGGCTGCCGCTGTTCTGGCAGTTCGTCGGGTTCGGGGACCCGGAGGCGAAGGGGTTCGACTTCCTCCGCAAGCTGGATGAGCTGGCGGTGCCGGACAAGCGGGTCGTGGACAACGCCGGGTTCTTCCACGCGGGCCAGGACCCCCGCGCGCTGTCCGACGGGGAGCTGTACGGGCAGCTGATGGTGGAGTTCCCGGAGTGGCTGCGGGAGGCGCGCGAGGCGGGCGTGCTGAGCTGATCACGCCCCGTCCGGGGACGGGCTACGACGCGGGGGCCACCCGTACGGCGCGAAAAACGCCGCGCGGGTGGCCCCCGCCGCTCGGATACGATAATGACGGCTCATAGAGCAGCTCGACACATAGCTCACAGAGTGCTCACAGAGCGACATGTCACCCACTGCATCGACCCGGGAGCAGCCCGCGATGGCTCGACACCTCATCACCAGCGCCCTTCCCTACATCAACGGGATCAAGCACCTGGGCAACATGGTGGGGTCCATGCTCCCGGCCGACGTGTACTCCCGCTACATGCGCCAGCGGGGCCACGACGTGCTGTACATCTGCGCGACGGACGAGCACGGCACCCCCGCCGAGCTGGCCGCCAAGGAGGCGGGCCTGCCGGTGGACGAGTTCTGCGCGCAGCAGCATGACGCGCAGAAGGCGGTCTACGACGGCTTCGGCCTGGCCTTCGACTACTTCGGCCGCAGCTCCTCCGCGCAGAACGTGGAGATCACCCAGACCATCGCGCGCGAGCTGAAGGCCAATGGCTTCATCGAGGAGCGCTCGATCCGCCAGGTGTACTCCAACGCCGACGGCCGCTTCCTCCCCGACCGCTATATCGAGGGCACCTGCCCGCACTGCGGCTACGACAAGGCGCGCGGCGACCAGTGCGAGAACTGCACCCGCGTGCTGGACCCGACGGACCTGATCAACCCGCGCTCGGCGATCAGCGGCAGCAGCGACCTGGAGGTGCGGGAGACCAAGCACCTGTTCCTGCTCCAGTCGAAGCTGGCGGGAGAGGTCGCGGCGTGGGTGGACGAGCACGGCAAGGACTGGCCGACGCTCGCGTCCTCGATCGCCCGCAAGTGGCTGAACGAGGGGCTTCAGGACCGCGCGATCACCCGTGACCTGGACTGGGGCGTGCCGGTTCCGGCCGACACCTGGCCGGAGCTCGCGGCCGAGGGCAAGGTCTTCTACGTCTGGTTCGACGCCCCGATCGAGTACATCGGCGCGACGAAGGAGTGGTCGGACCTGGACCCGGCGAACCGCGACTGGAAGTCGTGGTGGTACGACGTGGACCAGACGGTCCGCTACACCGAGTTCATGGCCAAGGACAACGTCCCGTTCCACACCGTGATGTTCCCGGCGACGCTGCTGGGCACCCGGGACGCGTGGAAGAAGGTCGACTACGTCAAGGCGTTCAACTGGCTGACGTACTACGGCGGCAAGTTCTCGACCTCGCAGAAGCGCGGGGTGTTCACCGACGCCGCGCTGGAGCTGCTGCCCGCCGACTACTGGCGCTACTTCCTGATCGCGAACGCCCCGGAGTCGGACGACACGTCCTTCACCTGGGAGCACTTCGCGGCCACGGTCAACAAGGACCTGGCGGACACCCTGGGCAACTTCGTCAACCGGGTGCTGTCCTTCTCCCGCAAGCGGTTCGGCGACGAGGTCCCGGCCGGGAAGGCCGCCGGGGAGGCGGAGGCGCGTCTCGGCGAGGAGATCGCGCGGCTGCTCGCGGAGTACGAGGAGCACATGGACACGCTCCAGTTCCGCAAGGCCGCGGCCGCGCTGCGCGCGCTGTGGAGCGCGGGCAACTCCTACCTGGAGGAGAAGGCGCCCTGGCTGGAGATCAAGACCGACCAGGAGGGCGCGGCCCTCACCCTCCGTACGGCGATGAACCTCATCCACCTGTACGCGGTCGTCTCGGAGCCGTTCATCCCGGCCTCCGCGCGGGCCATGCGGTCGGCGTTCTCGCTGGTGGACGACACGGCGGTGTGGGTGAGCCAGGAGGAGGCCAAGGCGCTGGCCTCCGTCCCGGCCGGCACGGCCTTCACCGTGCCGCCGGTGCTCTTCGCGAAGATCACCGAGGAGGACTTGGAGTCCTACCGGCTGCGTTTCGGCGGCGCTGAGCAGGCCAACGGCGGGCTGGAGACCAACGGAAAGCCTGTCGAGTAAGCAGTCGAGTAACGACAGACCCGAGCGTGAAGGGGTGGCGGGCCCGGCCCGCCACCCCTTCACGTCGTTTTTCCTGTCGCTCGCATCGTTGATCGCTCGACAACCGTTCGTTTAGCGCGTTCGACCAGCCTGTGGAGTCCATCCATAGGAGGTCGAGGAGCGCAGTGCCCGACGCACCACGTGTCACGGTGACGGTCCACGGCCCGGACCCGCTGTCGCGGGCCGGGGTCGTCCGTCACCTGCGTCACCAGCCCACCGTCCAACTGATCGACCGCCCGAGACCGTTCAGCGACGAGCCGCGCGGCACCGTGGCCGTCATGTCCGTCGAGCGCCTGGACGCACGCGCGGGGGCCGAGCTGCGCCGCCTGGTGCGGGGCGGCGAGCAGCGGGTGGTGCTGATCACGGGCGAGCTGCGCGAGACGGAGCTGATGGCGGTCATGGAGTACGGCGTACGGGCCGTGCTGTGGCAGCACCGGGCCACGCCGAGGCGCCTGCTGCGCGCCGTCCACCGGGCCGCCCGCGCGGAGCGTACGGACCCGTGCGGCGTGGACCACCGGCTGACCGAGCACTTCGTGTACTAGCGGGGTCCGGCGGGTCGGTCAGAGGTCCGTGCCGTCGTGGGTCACGTCGGGGTCGACGCCCAGGGTGAGGCTGGCGACGACGCCCTTCCCGATCCGGCCCTTCTTGTACTTCAGGTTCAGCAGCCCGCCCTGGGTCCCGTTGCCGGGGTAGATGGTGTCCTCGTCGAGGGTCGTGCGCTCCGTGGTGCTGGTGCTGTACGGGGACACCTCGGCGGAGGCGAGCACCGCCTCCTCGGCGAAGAAGAGCTGGCCGGTGTGGCAGGTGTGGCCGCCCTCGTACCCGGAGTCGGTGAGGGTGCCGGCGACGTGGACCTTGGTGTGGACATGCACGCACCGGCCCCGGTACCAGCCGGGGAAGACGGTGGTGAACTCGACGTAGCCGTGCCGGTCGGTGAGCTGGGTGCCGCGCAGATAGCGCTTGTCGTCGGTCGGCTCCTGGTGGCCGCCCCCGCCGCCGCCCGGCGGGGTCCCGGTGGGTGCGTCGGTGGGCGCGTCGGTCGGGGTGCCCGTCGGGGCGTCGGTGGGCGGGGTGCCGGTGGGCGGGGTGCCGCCGCCACCGGTGCTGGAGCTCTCGTAGCCGGAGTAGAGCCCGAGGGCGTCGCAGTGCCAGATGTCGACCGCCGCCTTGGACAGCGGTTTGCAGGTCTCGGAGTCGATCACCTTGAGCCGGAGGGTCATCGGGATGCCCTCCTTGTCCTCGGTGATGTCCTTACGGATCTTGTCCGCGTCGATGTAGTACGGGCCCTCGGTGGTCTCCGAGGTGAGCCGGTAACAGACCTCCCCCGACGTGGCCGTCGAGCTCGCGGTGGCAGCGGCGGAGGCCGGGTTCGCGGAGGTCTCGCTCGCCGACGCACTGGCGGCGATCGCCGCCCCGATGCCGGTCGCGGCGACCGCCGCGCCACCCGCGACGATCATCCGTCGTCTGCTCATGTCGCGCTTGTGCGCGGGGCCCGTGCGCCGGGCGTCGTCGTTCTGGGCGTTGTCGTTCCGGGCTTCGCTGAAGTCCTCAGTCATGGCAGGGGACACTAGAACCGCAACCTGGCAGGGGCATCGCAAGAAGCTGTGAGAACGGTGTGCCCCGGAGCCGGGCGGCTGGTGGCCAGGAGGAGTACGACGACGGTCGCCTGAATGCCGATGATCATGGCCTGTGTCGCGGGGGTCTTGATGTCCAGCAGGACCATCGTCGTGTTGACCGCAAAGTGCACCGCGATCGACGCGACGACGCCGGCGCGTTCGTAGGCACAGGCAGTCAGCATGGCCATCGGGATGGCGCTGACGGCGAAGAGCACACCGCTCGCGGTGTTCAGGCCCAGGTCGTTCTGGACGGTCCCGTTGATGAAGAACAGCGGCAGATGCCACACGGCCCAGATGACGCCCAGGGCCAGGCCCACCTGGAAGCGGCCCATCGACGCACGCATCCTCGGATAGGCGGTGCCGCGCCAGCCCGGCTCCTCGGACAGCGGACCGGAGATCACCATGCTGACGAGAAACGCCGCGGGTCCGCCGGCATCCTTCATCACATCCTTCGCGTCCTCCCAGCTCAGCGCGGGGTCACCCGCCGCGTGCCCCAGCAGCGCGGCCGACAGCACGGTTGCCGAGGCCAGCACCAGCAACAGCGGCGCCTGGAGCAGGGCCTTGCGCTGGAACCGGACCGCGTGTTCGGGGACGGGCTCACCGCGGCGGACGCGGCGGACGCGGATCACCAGGGCGCCTACCAGCGGACCGAAGGCACCGAACAGATAGGGCAGGACCGTGGGGGCCTTCATCGCCGATCCGCCGAGCCCGATCGCCGTGAACCAGGACGCCCAACTCACGGTAAAGGCGATGGCCATGAACAGGATCAGGTCGTTTCGGCGGCTGTTCGGCGCGGCGGCAGGAGCGGACAGCGAAGTGGGCATGCCAAAGTTCCTTGTCAGGTGTCCGTTGGGTTGTCGTACGTGCGCAGGGGCGAGCGCCCTGGGATCAGGGCGAGCCGGGGATCAGGAAGAGACTGTTCGGCCTTCGACGGTCATCTCCCCGGGAACCGCGTCCAGTCGACGGGTGAGCCAGGTGGTGATGAGGGCGAGGAGGTCGGGGTCGATCGGATCGCGCAGAAGGCGGCGGTAGGAGCGCAGGGTGTGGTGCGCGGGGTCGCGGCGCAGGAGGTGGGTGAGGTCGGGGATGCGATGGACCTCGGCCCTGCCCGGCACCAGTCGTTGGATCTCATCCAGATCGGCGGGGTCGACCTGGATGTCCTTCCCGCCGGTGACGGCCAGGACGGGGGCGTGGATGGCGCTGAGGTCGTCACGGGTGTCGTGGACGAGGTTTTCGCGCATCCAGCGGGCGTTGACCGGGATTCCGGCGATGCGCGCCACGTCCGTACGGGACTTCTTGATCCGGGCCAGGGCCCAGTTGCCCAAGGCCCCCAGGGGCCGCCGCAGGAGCCGGACGGGGGCGGGCATGCCATGGACGATCGAACGGGCCTGCCAGCGCAGGGCCTCCTCCCCCGGACGGGCATAGCCGGCCAGCAGCACCACCGCCCGCACATCGTGGCGCGCGGCGAGGGTCATGGCGTGCAGGGCGCCTTCGCTGTGGCCGATGACGCCGATGGCGTCGGAGCGGACGGAGGGATGGTCGGCCAGGGCGCGCAGGGCGATGGCAGCGTCGTGGCAGATGTCGGTGAAGCCGGTGGCCCGCCAGATGCCGGGGGTGGCTCCGGCGCCGCGCCGGTCGTAGCGCAGTGTGGCGATGCCCTCCGCCGCGAGGGCGGCGGCCAGCGGTTGGCCGAGGTTCATCGGGAGCTTGCGGGTATTGCCATCGCGGTCCAGGGGTCCGGAGCCGTGCAGGAGCAGAACGGCAGGGTGCGGACCGGAAGCGGCAGGCAGGGTCAGGGCGCCGGCCAGGGGGGTCCCGTCGTCCGCGGTGACTGTCATGCCGATATCGGACAAGGCTCCGCCTCTCATTGCTATCAACGGCGAGAACGTTATCAGATGTGAGAGCATGAGCCATGGCAACCGCGAACCTCCTTCTCCACCCCGTCCGGCTGCGCATCCTGCAGATCCTGCTCGGCGCCGACGAGCTGACCACCGCCCAGCTGCGCGACCAGCTACCCGACATCCCCCCGGCCACCATGTACCGGCACGTCGCCACCCTCACCCAGGCCGGGATCCTGGAAGTTGTCCGCGAAAGACCGATCCGCGGCACCGTCGAACGCAGCTACCGGGTCCGCCAGGACAAAGCCCTCGTCGACGCCGACGCCCGCACCACCATGACCAGGGAAGACCACCGGCAGGCCTTCGCCGTCTTCACCGGTGCCCTGATGGCCGACTTCGACCGCTACCTCTCCCGCGACGACGCCGAACCCGCCCGCGAAGGGGTCCTCTACCGGCAGGGCGCGGTATGTCTGACCGACGAAGAGTTCGCCGAACTCGTCGAAGAGATCGAAGCCGTCGTCGCCCGCCGCACCCACACCACCCCGGACGACGGCCGCACCCGCCACATCCTCAGCCTCGTCCTCGTACCCGACAAACCCGCTGAAACCAAGACCAACACCAAGACCAACACCAGTGATGAAACCTGCTGATCAGGGCTGCGGAAAGCCGGCCCGGTCAGCGGGCCAGCGAGGCCGCGTCGCCCATCACCACAACGGGGTGCAGCTGTGGGTCCAGGGTGCGCAGCAGCTTCTTCATGTGCTTCTTGGAGACGCTGACGCAGCCCTGCGTGGGGCCGCCGTGGTCCACATGGAACCAGATGCCGCCGCCCCGCTTCTGGCCCAGCGGCCTGGTCCAGTCGCGCGGGGAGGTGCCCGGCTTGCGGTTGTAGTTGATGGCCACGACGTAGTCGAAGGACCCGGCGAGCGGCTCGCCCTCGAAGCCGGTGCCGCCGATGGTGAAGCCGCCGGTGGACTGGTCGTACGGCAGCTCGGTGCCGGGGTCCGGGAGGCGGCCGCCCGCGTCGGTGAGGCCGAAGACGCCGACCGGGGAGCGCAGATCGCCGGTGACGTGGCGGTCGGTCCAGCCGTTCCGGGCGTTGTGCGCGTCCCAGGTGGTGACGGCCCGCCAGTCGGCGCCCGCGGCCATGTCCGGGTCGCCGTCGGGGTTCCGCCGCTGGTAGACGACCACCGTCGAGTCGGAGGAGTCGCGGCCCTCGCCGGTCACGACCACCACCTGGCGGGCGTTCGCGGGCACCTCGGCGAGGGTGAGGGGGCCGAGCCCGGGCAGGCCCTTCCGCAGCACGGCGGTGGCGGGCCGCCGGGCCGGACCGTCCTTTTCCGCGGCGGCGTCGGCGGCTCCGGCCCTGGGCTCGGATCCGCCGGACGGCGTACCCGCCGAGGCCGCGCATCCGGTGAGCGCGGCGACGGCGAGGGCCGCGGCCGCCAGGGCCACACCCCTCCGGGAGGCCCGGGCCGCGCGTACCGGTACGACAGTCATATTTTCATTCACATTCAAGGAACCCGTTGGGACGGGGGCCTGGTTGCCCCGCGTTCCGCCGGAAGCGGAAGCGGGGCTCAGATGGGCCCGGAAAGGCCCGGCGAAAGGGCCCGGCGCTACTTGCCGGATTCGGCAGCCGGCTTCTCCGCACCCTTGTCCGCCGCGCCCTTGTCCGCCGCGCCTTTGTCCGCCTGCTTGACCTGCGGCTTGCGGATCGACAGGTGCAGCTCGCGCAGCCGCGTCTCGTCCACCTCGCTGGGCGCGCCCATCAGCAGGTCCTGCGCGTTGCCGTTGAGCGGGAAGGCGATGGTCTCGCGGATGTTCGGCTCGTCGGCCAGCAGCATCACGATGCGGTCCACGCCCGGGGCGATACCGCCGTGCGGCGGAGCGCCGAAGTGGAACGCGCGCAACATGCCGCCGAACTCGCGCTCCACCTCTTCCCTGGAGTAGCCCGCGATCTCGAACGCCTCGTACATCACATCCGGCTCGTGGTTCCGGATGGCGCCCGAGGACAGCTCCACGCCGTTGCAGACGATGTCGTACTGCCAGGCCAGGATGTCCAGCGGGTCCTTGGTCCGCAGCGCCTCCAGGCCGCCCTGCGGCATGGAGAACGGGTTGTGCGAGAACTCGATCTGCCCGGTGTCCTCGTTCCGCTCGAACATCGGGAAGTCGACGATCCAGCAGAAGCGGAAGACGTTGTCCTCGAAGTGCCCGGCCCGGCGCGCGGCCTCGACCCGCACCGCGCCCATGATCTTGGAGACCTCGTCGAACTCGCCCGCGCCGAAGAAGATCGCCGTGCCCGGCTTGCCCCCGACCTCGGCGATCAGCTTCTCGACGTCCTCGTCGGTGAGGAACTTCGCGATCGGCCCGGTCAGCTTGGCGTCCTCGCCGATCCGGACCCAGGCCAGCCCCTTCGCACCCTGCTCGACGGCGAACTCGCCCATCTGGTCGAAGAACTTCCGCGGCTGGTCGGCGGTGTCCGGCACGGCCAGCGCGCGCACATGCTTGCCCGCGAACGCCTTGAAGCCGGAGTCCGCGAAGACCTGGCTGACGTCCACCAGCTCGAGCTGGGCGCGCAGGTCCGGCTTGTCGGAGCCGTACTTCAGCATGGCCTCGCGGAACGGGATCCGCAGGAACGGCGAGGTGACGTGGCGGCCGCCGCCGAACTCCTCGAAGAGCTCGGTCATCACCTTCTCGATGACCTGGAAGACGTCCTCCTGCTCGACGAAGCTCATCTCGACGTCGAGCTGGTAGAACTCGCCCGGGGAGCGGTCGGCGCGGGCGTCCTCGTCGCGGAAGCAGGGCGCGATCTGGAAGTAGCGGTCGAAGCCCGCGATCATCAGGAGCTGCTTGAACTGCTGCGGGGCCTGCGGCAGCGCGTAGAACTTGCCCGCGTGCAGCCGGGAGGGCACCAGGAAGTCCCGGGCGCCCTCGGGCGAGGTGGCGGACAGGATCGGGGTCGCCAGCTCGTTGAAGCCCTGCGCGGTCATCTTCTGCCGGATCGCGGAGATCACGGCGGAGCGCAGCATGATGTTCCGGTGCATGCGCTCGCGGCGCAGGTCAAGGAAGCGGTACTCCAGGCGCCGCTCCTCGTTCACCCCGTCCTCGGGGAAGACGGTGAAGGGCAGCGGGTCGGCGCCGCCGAGCACCTCGACCGCGGTGACCTCGACCTCGATCTCACCGGTGGGCAGCTCGGGGTTGACGTTCTCCGCGCCGCGGGCGATGACCCTGCCGTCCACCCGGACGACGCTCTCCTTGGACAGGGAGCTCAGCGCGTCGTTGGCAGCGGTGTCCGGGCGGACGACCAGCTGCACCAGGCCGTAGTGGTCACGGAGATCGATGAAGAGGATGCCGCCCAGGTTCCGCCGATTGTGCAGCCAGCCGGAGAGCCGCACGTCGGTGTCGACGTCAGCGGCGCGGAGCTCGCCGCAGGTGTGGGACCGGTACCGATGCATCGTTCATCCAAGTCGTCTGGTCGGTCGTTTGGGCGGGAAGGCGTACGTACCCTCGAGAAGCTTCTGGGCAAGCCTACCGGCGCCGCACCCCTCACTGGTAAGGGCGCTGCATATCCCCATATGGTGGGCCAATGCGCACCGAGGACCTGCTGGCCGCGATCGCGACCGGCCTATGGCGCTGGGACTGTGTCTCGGGTGCCGTGAGCTACGACGCGGAGGCGGCCCGGCTGGTGGGGCTGCCCGCGGAGCCCGTCACCCTCCCCGAATCCGCCGCCCGTGCCTGCTTCCACCCGGTGGACTGGGTGGAGATCAAAGCGATCGTGAATCTCGCGGTGGCCGAGGGCACCCTCGCCGAGGCCCGGGTGCGGGTCGTGGACGAGAAGGGCCGGGTGCAGCGCACCGTACGCAGCCGGTGCCGGCCCGTGATAAGCGGCGGCGCCCCCGGCAGACGGGGCGCGGAGAACAGCTACGACCTGGTCGGCACCCTCCAGGAGGTCCCCGAGCCGCTGCCCGGCACCTCCGCGGCCGCCCTGGCCCCGGTCACCGGCGACTGGCGGCGCGGCCGCGAGGCGTTTCTGCTGGACGCGGGGCGGGCGCTCGCCGAGGCGCCCTCGACCGCCGAGGTGCTGCGGGTCGCGGCGGGCCTGTCGATGCCGGGCTTCTCGCCGGACGGGCTGGCGATCTTCGGGGTCAAGGGCGACCGGGTCTCGCTGATCGGCCGGCACGGGGACCCGGTGGGCGACCAGCACCCCTTCACCGACCAGCCGCTCGACGCCGACTGCCCGGCCGCCGAGGTGGTCCGCACCGGCCGGGCGATCTATCTGCCCGGCCCGGAGGACTACCGGGACCGGTTCCCCGTCTCCTGGGCGCTCACCCGGCCGGTCAGCCGCCGGGCCTGGGCCTTTCTGCCGCTGATCGTCGCGGGCCGCACGATCGGCGCGTGGATGGCGAGCTTCGCGCACCCGGTGACCTTCTCGCCCGACGAGCGCTCGGTGCTCACCACGGTCGCGCGGATGCTCGCCCAGGCGCTGTCCCGCGCCTCGCTCCAGGAGACGGAGCGCGAGCTGACGGACGGTCTCCAGCGCTCGATGCTGCCCGCCGACAAGCCGGACATCCCGGGGCTCACGGTGGCCGCGCGGTATGTGCCGACCGGCGGCGGGCTCCAGGTGGGCGGCGACTGGTACGACGTGATCGGGCTGCCCTCGGGGCGTACCGCCCTGGTCATCGGCGATGTCCAGGGCCACGACGTACGCGCCGCGGGGATCATGGGGCAGCTCCGGATCGCGGTGCGCGCCTACGCCTCGGAGGGCCACCACCCCGACGCGGTCCTCTCCCGCGCCTCCCGCTTTCTGGCCGGGCTCGCCGAGCCGCCGGGCCCCGGCGGCGAGGGCGGCTACGACCCGCGCTTCGCGACCTGCCTCTATATGGAGGTGGACCCGGTCGCCGGCACGCTGGACATCGCCCGCGCGGGCCACCCCGACCCGGCGGTCCGGCTCGCCGACGGCACCATGATGATCCGCCCCACCGCGGGCGGGCTGCCGCTGGGCGTCGACCCGGACACCGACTACCCCACCACCCGGGTGGTGCTCGAGCCCGGCGAGACGCTGCTGATGTGCACGGACGGGCTGATCGAGACCGGCGGCCACGACATGGAGACGGGCTGGGACCGGATCCGGGCCGTCTTCGAACGGACCGCGGACGCCGCCGTGGACGCCGACGACCTCGACGCGCTCGCCGAGTCCCTGGTCCAGGCGGTGCACGGGCCGCCCTCCCACCACACCACCGGCCATCTCGCCGACCGTCGCGAGGACGACATAGCCCTGCTGCTGATCCGGCGCGACGCCGAGGTGTGCCTGGTCGGCCCCGGCACGGCCCCGGTGCGGCGCACGGCCGTCACGGTCGCCCAGGCCGAGCCCGAGCGCATAGCGGAGGCCCGGCAGCAGCTGCGCGACATGCTCCACGACTGGACCGACTGTGACCAGGTGGAGTCGGCGGTGCTGATGCTCTCCGAGATGGTCACCAACGTCCTGGTGCACACCGACGGCGACGCCCTGCTGGTCGCGGAGGTCAGCGGCCGGCTCGGCGCCCGGCGGCTGCGCCTCGACGTCGCCGACGGCAGCGACGAACTCCCCCATCGCCGCCGCCCCGGCGAGCTGGCCTCCTCCGGGCGCGGGCTGCTGCTGATGGAGGTGCTCGCCGACGCGTGGGGAGTGGACCCGCGGGGCGACGGCAAGTGCATCTGGTACGAGCTGTACGAGTCCGCCCCGGATCCAGCGGGCTAGCGGCGGGATCGTGCCGGGGCGGCCGGGCTGTTCAGGCTGTTCAGCGGAAGAGCTGGGAACCCAGCGGGCGTTGTTCGCCGAAACCGGGAAGTATCAGGAAGCTCGCGCTGGCGGTCGTGGTCGTGTAGTCGAGCAGGGCGTCGGAATTGTCCATACGGGTGAGGGTGCTGGTGAAGGTCCGTATGTCGTTCTGGAAGCTCATGAAGAGCAGGCCGGGTGCGGGCCCGTCGATGCTGTAGGAGCGACGGAGCATGAGGCCGACGCCGACCGCGGTGGCGTGCGCTCTGCGGGCGTGGGCGTCTGCCGGGACGAGGTAGCGTCCGTCGGGCGTTTTGGCGCCGAGGTCCGGGCCCGAGGCGATGGTGCCGCCGGAGAGGGGCACGCCACTGGCTCGGCGCCGGCCGAAGACCGCTTCCTGTTCGGCGACGGACAGCTTGGCGAACCGCGGCAGGTCGAGTTCCATGCGCCGGAGTACGGCAAGGGTGCCGCCGGCGACCGGAGCCGGCCCGGCCAGCCACAGGTCGCGCTGTTGTTCGTCCTTCGTGTGGGGGCCCACGATGCCGTCGACGAAACCGAACAGGTTTCGTGGCGCGGCAAGGCCCTTGTCCGCATCCACCGGCACGTTCGAGCCACGGATTCCGGACTGCCGCCAGCGTTCGCGTATCCGGTCACCGGCCTGCTCCAGAAGCGCGGCGGCCACGACTGGTATCACCAAGGCGTCGTCGGCGCAGATCTGGATCAGCAGGTCGCCGCCGCGTGCCCGGGGGGCGATCTGTTCGCGGGAGAACCGTGGGAGGTCCTTCGCGCCGGGCAGGGCAGGATCGACCTTGCGCACCAGCCGGGGGCCCACCCCGATCGTCACGGTCAGATTGCCCGGCGGCAGGCCCATCAGCCGTGCGTCGGTCCCCGCGGTGAGTTTGCCGATGGCCTCGCCGAGTTCGGCCAGCAACGGACGGGCGGACCCGGCATCGTCGAGGTCGGCCACCAAGGCCAGCAGGTTCCGCTGAGCTGGTTGCGGAAGCGTGATGCCGGCCTGGTACCGGCCCGTTGGTGACACCGGCGGGGTCGGCGCGGGGGCATCGGACCGGTCGGAACGGTCCGGCCGGGCGGAACTCGATTGGCACCCGGCGGAGAGGCCGGCGGCGGTCACCGTGCCGGTGGCACCGAGAAACGCGCGGCGTGACGGTCGGGAGTCGGCTTGGCGCACGGTGTGAACTGTGCCATATCCCCATCGGCGCATGCGACTTGGCCGACGTCCGTGCCAGGATGAGGCCATGCCTCGTCTCCGTCTTCGCCTGGTGGCCACGGTGCTCGGAACACTGGCACCCCTACTGGTCGGCTGCGGCTCGGACGATGACGGGTCGAAGGACGGCCGACGGCCGTCCGGTGAGCACGTGACGATCAAGGTGCCGGCCGACGCCCCGACGATCTCGGATGCGGTGTCCCTGGCCCGGGCCGGCGATCTCGTGCTGGTCGCGCCGGGCGTCTACCACGAGTCGGTGAAGATAACCAAGGCTCGCATCACTCTGCGGGGCGAGTCCCGGGAGAAGGTCGTCATCGACGGGCGGTTGCAGCAGCCGAACGGCGTCGTCGTCGCCGCTCCCGGGGTGGCCGTGCAGAACCTGACGGTGCGGAACAACACCCAGAACGGGGTTCTGGTCACCGGCTCGGCGAAGGCGGCTGCCGGAATGCCGGGGCAGTCCGGCGGCTACGACACCGGCGACGAGCCCGTCACCTTCCTGAAGGCATTCGCGGTCTCCCACGTGACCGCGACCCGCAACGGGCTGTACGGCATCTACGCGTTCTCCGCGCAGAACGGTGTCATCGAGCACTCGTACACGTCGGGCTCGGCCGACTCGGGGATCTATGTCGGACAGTGCAAGCCCTGCCGCATCGTGGTGCGGGACAACATCGCCGAGCTCAACGCGGTCGGCTACGAAGGCACCAATGCCAGTGGCGACATGTACGTGGTCGGTAACCGCCTTGTCGGCAACCGGGTCGGGCTCACCACCAACTCCGACCACCAGGAGAAGTTGCTCCCGCAGCAGGACGCCGTCATCGCGGGCAACCTGATCGCGGCCAACCAGCAGACGGCCACCCCCGAGCAGGCCGACGGCGGGTGGGGCATCGGCATCGGCGTCGACGGCGGCACCGACAACCAGTTCATCCGCAACCGGATCGCCGACAACAGCAACGCAGGGCTGGTGATCACCGCGAACGCCGACATACAGCCGAACGGCAACCAGATCCTGGACAACACCTTCGCCGCCAACAACGTTGACGTCGGCTGGACGTTCCCCACCGCCACCAAGGGGCGGGGCAACTGCCTGCGCGGCAACGAGCTGCGGAAGACGGTGCCCGCCCGGCTCGCGACCACCGCGTCCTGCCCGCGCCCCGCCCGGTCCTCCTCGCCCTCCGGCACGTGGGTGAATCCGACGGCACCTGGCGGCATCCCGTTCACCGATGTGGCGGCGCCCAAGCGACAGCCGCAGTTCCCGAACGCCACCACCACCGGCGCCACCGCTGTTCCGGCCGTTCCGGCGCTCCCGGACACGGCGGACATCCGGCTGCCCTCGGTGTCACTGCTCGCCTCGGGCGCTCGGGTGCTGACGTCCTGAGCGGCGGCTACCGCTCCGGGGTGACCCCGGGCACCGGCCGGACCGGAACGTACTTCTGGGTGTCGAAATCGATGACCACCGGCTCCGATGCGGAAGCCACGGCGACGCGAACCCGGTACATCGTGCCGTCCGAGCCGATCCAGTAGCGCACGACACCCGCCCCCGCCGTACCGGACTTGGTACGGGCGCTCGGCCCGGTCATGATGTCCACCTCATGGCCGTCCAACCGGTCCTCGCCGGCCCAGGCGGCACCGTTCTGTGGCAGCAGTTCGGCATTGTCCGGCCGGTCGTTGCCGAGCTTCAGCGCGATGGCCAGCGAACTGTCCAGCGAACTGCCGTACTTTTGCAGCGGACGGCTGTACCAACCCGACTCCGGTGGCCGTGCCGGTGCCTTCTCCGGAGGGTTCGTCATCGGATGGACGGACACGGTGGTGGCCGACCACTCGATCAGCCCGTCGCTGGACGTATCGCGCCCGGTGCCGCGCACCACGCCGTAACCGACCTCGCCGCGGTAGTCGATGGAACCGGTGATGGTCAGCCCGCCGGCGGTGCCCGGCACATTGATCGTCACGGCGCGCCCGCCCGCCTGGTAGTTGCGGAACCGCGTGACCGCCAGACGGTTGGCCTCATCCGAGCTCAACGCCCTGGGACCGGCCGGGGCTGAGCCGCTGTCGACGAACAGGAACGCGGTCACCGCGACGGCCACACCGCCGATGACGGCCGCCACCCAGCGCGGCCGCAGCCATCGGCGCCGGCCGACTGTGCGCTGTGAGGGACCTTGTTTTGTGCTCATACGCCGCACGTGACGCATTGATAACTTGTTCCGCTCATGCATCCTCTGCTCCACCCGATCTTGGCGGCCACCCGCTACAGTATCGTCGCTGGTAGGGCGGTTCAGGATGACAATTCAGACTCTTGTGCTGTTTCCGTGTGGGAAGCGAGGACGAGTGCAACTGGTCCGGGGGAGGCACTCCCGAATCCCTGAATTCGCCACATCCGCAAAGACGACCAAGAACAACCGGGTCCACCGAAACAGCGGTGGGCCCTTTTCATGACCGAAGTGTCACCCGGGCCGGTAAGCGGATGTACGGCTGAAATCGGGTGTTCGGTTCACATCACGAGGGGAGAGTGATGGCTGTGCGAAGCGTGCATGCAAGATTAAACCGGACAGCCGGGAAGCGTACGGGTCCGCTGATGCGAGTGGGCTTGTCCGTTCTCTTGCTGTCGGGTGGCGCCATGGGCGCGACGGCCGGGACGGCCACCGCTTCCACTGGCGACGGCACCCTGACCGTCGAGGTGCTTCGGGATTTCTTCGGCACCGGCGTGATCAACACGACCATGGATGTGCCACAACGGGGCATGAAGGTCGAGGTGTCGGACCCTGACGGCCATCGGGTCACCGGCACCACGGATGCCACCGGAAAGGTGGTGATCTCGAAGTCGACCGAGCTGACCGGCGGCCAGTACCGCGTCGACGTCACCGTCCCGGCGCCGTACGACAAGTACCTTCAGGCGGCTCCGGCCTCCACGGCGGAAAACCACTTCGACAGCTTCACGACGTTCGTGGACGTGTCGGGCGGTAAGGACGACTCGGTCATCACCGGGGTCTGGAACCCGGCCGATTACACGCTGCCGGACACGCGGTATTTCGTGCCGGTCCAGAATGGCGCCGGCGGGAATGACAACCGGGCACTCGTGGCCTTCGGGACGAAGGCCCGAGGCACGTGTCCTGGCGATGTGTCGTGCCCGACCGCGCTCAACACGCAGGACCAGGTGGGCACGACCTTCGCGCTGGCCTACGACAAGTACCAGAAGCGGATCTTCCAGGGCGCGTTCGCCCGCCGGTACGCCCCGTACGGGCCGGGCGGCGGTAACGCGATCTACACCACGCCGACCAACGGTGGGGCGCCGACCCTGTTCGCAAAGGTGCCGGGCGCCACGGTAACGCCGCACGACGCCACCAACATGATCAAAGACGCCGGGTTCACCAATGCGCCCGGCAAGGAGAGCATCGGCGGCCTGACCCTGTCGGAAGACGGCTCGACGCTCTACGCGGTGAACCTGCTGACCCGGTCCCTGGTCAGTTTCGACGCGACCGGGACCACGGCATCCGCACCCAAGGCGACGGTGCGCATCCCGGACCCGGGCTGCGCGCTGCCCACCGACTGGCGGCCGTTCTCACTTTCCACCCACGACAACAAGCTCTACGTCGGTGGCGTGTGCAGCGCGGAAAGCACGCAGAAGCGCGAAGACCTGAAAGCCGTCGTCTACACCTACGACGGCGAGCAATTCGACACGGTGCTGACCCAGCCGCTCACCGACAAACGGGGCAGCGTCTTCACCGGTGCCGGAGACAATGACCGGGCCAACCACTGGAACCCGTGGAACACCACCCTGGCCACGTGGGACGAGCGGAAGGCGGGCGGCGCCTTCATCGATCCGCAGCCGGAGCTCGCCTCCCTCGCCTTCGCCCGCGACGGCTCGATGATCCTGGGTTTCCGCGACCGGTTCATGGACGTTCTCAGTGCCAAGGGGCTGGACCCCCGCCCGCTGAACGACACGCCGGAGCTCGGCATGTCCGGTGGTGACATCAACATGGCCTGCGCCAACCCCACCGGTGGGTACTCCTGGGAAGGCACCGGGAGTTGCGCCAATAACGCCACCCCCGCCGCCAATGGCAGCCAGGACGACGATGTCGTCGAATACTTCCCGGGCGACTTCTTTGCCGGCGGGCACCAGGAAACCGCGCTGGGGTCGGTGGCCTACATTCCACAGCAGCAGTGGGTCGTCAGCACGGAGTTCGACCCGACCGTCAACATCGAAACCGCGGGGACCGGTTACTACGACGTCACGTCCGGTCAGGGGCCAGGCAACAGTCCGGCCGCCAACGCGTACCAGTTCGTCGGTCAGGAACAGAACGGGTTCGGTAAGGCCGGTGGGCTCGGCGATATCGCCTACGAGGCCGCGAACGCACCGATCCAGATCGGCAACCGGGTCTGGTTCGACGGCGACCACAATGGAATCCAGGACCCCGAGGGCACCAACGAGGTGCCGCTGCCGGACGCGACGATCAACCTGCTGGACGCCGACGGCAAGCAGGTCGCCACAACCAAGACCGATGCCGCAGGCGAGTACTACTTCGGCGGAGTCGGCGCCGACTACGAACTCAAGCCGGGTGCCAAATACACGGTGCAGTTCGACGTGTGCACCGCGGACACTAGCAAGGTGCCGACCCAGCCGGCAGCCACCGAACTGCGGTTCACACTCCCGCGGGCCGGTGACAACCGGGCACACGACTCCAACGTGACCCCGCCGAAGACCGGACAACTGTGCAACGGACTGGCACCCGTCACGGCACCGGACAAGGCCGGCGAGGTCGATCACACTATCGACGCCGGCGTGTACATCCCCAAGGAGGAACCGCCGACGCCCACGCCGACTCCGACCACTCCGGAGCCGCCGACCCATGAGCCGCCCGCGACCGTGCCGCCCAACAAGCCGGGCCCCCAGACCGGCGGAGACCCAAGCGGTTCGCTCGCCAACACAGGTACATCCGGGCTGCTGACGCTCATCTCCCTCAGCGCCCTGCTGGCCGGCACCGGCGCGGCATTCGCATTCATGACCCGAAAGCGCCGCGCCAGGCAACACTGAGACACCACCGAAAACTGAAAAACAAGCGATCCGCCCGCCCGCGCTACTGCAGTAGCGCGGGCGGGCGGATCACGTTGTTGCACCGGGAGGGACCTTGTTTGATTCTCATACTCCACAGGTGACGCATTGGTAACTTGATGCGCTCATTCATCCCCTGCTCGCCCCGATCTTGGCGGCCACCCGCTACAGTATCGTCGCTGGTGGGGCGGTCCAGGATGACTATTCGGACCCTTGTGCTGTTTCCGTGTGGGAAGCGAGGACGAGTGCGACTGTCCTGGGGGAAGCACTCCCGAGTCCCTGAATTCGCCACATCCGGCAAGACGACCAAGAACGACCGGGTCCACCGAAACAGCGGTGGACCCTTTTCATGGCCGACGTGTCACCCGGGCCCGGGAAGCCGATGTGCAACCGGAAGCGGGTGTTCGGTTCGCATGATGAGGGGAGCGTGATGGCTGTGAAAAGAATGTGCACAACGTTAAACCGGACGGCCGGGAAGCATACGGGTTCGCTGACGCGAGTGGGCTTGTCCGTTCTCTTGCTGTCGGGTGGCGCCATGGGCGCGACGGCCGGGACGGCCACCGCTGCAACTGGCGACGGCACTTTGACCGTTGAGGTGCTGCGGGACTTCTTCGGCACCGGCGTGATCAACACGACCATGGACGTCCCGCAGCGGGGCATGAAGGTCGAGGTAACCGACCCCGACGGCCATCGGGTCACCGGCACCACGGACGCCACCGGAAAGGTGGTGATCTCGAAGTCGACCGAACTGACCGGCGGCCAGTACCGCGTCGACGTCACCGTCCCGGCGCCGTACAACAAGTATCTCCAGGCGGCTCCGGCCTCGACGGCGGAAAACCACTTCGACAGCTTCACGACGTTCGTCGATGTGTCGGACGGTAAAGACGACTCGGTCATCACCGGGGTCTGGAACCCGGCCGACTACGCACTGCCGGACTCGCGCTATTTCGTTCCGATCCAGAACTCTTCCAGCGGGAAAGACACCCGGGCACTGGTGGCGTTCGGAACGGACAAACGAGGGACGTGTCCTGACCAGGCGGCGTGCCCGACCGCGCTCAACACGCAGGACCAGGTGGGCACGACGTTCGCGCTGGCCTACGACAAGTACCAGAAGCGGATCTTCCAGGGCGCGTTCGCCCGGCGGTACACCCCGTACGGGCCGGACGGCGGTGACGCGATCTACACCACGCCGACCGACGGCGGGAGCGCGCCGACCCTGTTCGCGAAGGTGCCGGGCGCCACGGTGACACCGCACGACGCCAGCAACATGATCAAGGACGCCGGGTTCACCAACGCGCCGGGCAAGGAGAGCATCGGCGGGCTGGCCCTGTCCGAGGACGGCTCGACGCTCTACGCGGTGAACCTGCTGACCCGGCGCCTGGTCAGCTTCGACGCGACCGGGACCACCGCATCCGCGCCCAAGTCGACGGTGCGCATCCCGGACCCGGGCTGCGCGGTGTCCACCGACTGGCGGCCGTTCGCGCTTTCCGCCCACGACAACAAGCTCTACGTCGGCGGCGTGTGCAGCGCGGAGAGCACACAGAACCGCGAGGACCTGAAAGCCGTCGTCTACACATACGACGGGACACGGTTCGACACGGTGCTGACCCAGCCGCTCACCGGCGAGCGCGGTACCGTCTATGGCGGTGCCGTAGGGGTTGACCAGGCCAACCACTGGAACCCGTGGAACACCAGCCTGTTGACCTGGGACCAATTCAAGATCAGCGGAACAAACACCCTCGTCAATCCGCAGCCGGAGCTCGCCACCCTCGCCTTCGCCCGCGACGGTTCGATGATCCTCGGCTTCCGCGACCGGTTCATGGACGTGGTCAGTGGGGGCGGTCTCGACCCCCGGCCGGGCAACGACACCGCGCAAAACGGTATGTCCGGCGGTGACATCAACATGGCCTGCGCGAATCCCGACGGTGGATACGCGTGGGAAGGCACCGGGAATTGCCCCAACCACGCCAAGCCCGAAACCGACGGCGGCCAGAACACCGGTGTCGTCGAATACTTCCCGGGCGACTACGTTCGGAACAGGGCCGCACCGGAGCAGATCCAGGGCGTGCACAACGAAGCCTCCCAAGGGGCGGTCGCCTACATCCCGCAGCAGCAGTGGGTCGTCAGCACGCAGATGGACCCGACCGACAACTACGGGACCGGCGGGACCGGTTACTACAACATCGAGACCGGTCAGGGGCCTGGTAACAACCACTCCGCCAACGCGTACCAGTTCGTCAATTCGACCGACAACGGGTTCGGTAAGGCCGGTGGGCTCGGCGATATCGCGTACGAGGCGGCGAACGCGCCGATCCAGATCGGCAACCGGGTCTGGTTCGACGGCGACCACAACGGGATCCAGGATCCCGAGGGCACCAACGAGGTGCCGCTGCCGGACGCGACGATCAACCTGCTGGACGCCGACGGCAAGCAGGTCGCCACGACCAAGACCGATGCCGCAGGCGAGTACTACTTCGGTGGAGTCGGCGCCGACTACGAACTCAAGCCGGGTGCGAAGTACACGGTGCAGTTCGATGTGTGCACCGCGGACACCAGCAAGGTGCCGACCCAGCCGGCGGCCGACGAGCTGCGGTTCACACTCCCGCGGGCCGGCGACAACCGGGCACACGACTCCAACGTGACCCCGCCGAAGACCGGGCGCCTGTGCAACGGACTGGCACCCGTCACGGCACCGGACCAGGCCGGCGAGGTCGATCACACCATCGACGCCGGTGTGTACATCCCCAAGAAGGAGGAACCGACCCCCACGCCGACGCCCACTCCGACCACTCCGGAGCCGTCGACCGAGCCGCCGACCCACGAGCCGCCCGCGACTGTGCCGCCCAACAACCCGGGCCCCCAGACCAGCGGAGGCGGCGGCTCGCTGGCCAACACCGGTACATCCGGGCTGCTGACGCTCATCTCCCTCAGCGCCCTCCTGGCCGGCACCGGCGCGGCATTCGCATTCGTAACCCGAAAGCGCCGCGCCAGGCAACACTGAGACACCACCGAAAACTGAAAAACAAGCGATCCGCCCGCCCGCGCAATCCCAGTAGCGCGGGCGGGCGGATCACGTTTCGTCCCGGCGAGCCTTACATTCCGCCCTCGGACATCCCGTGCACCGCGGGGATCGTCCCGAGCCGGCCCTTCTGGAAGTCCTCAAAGGCCTGCTGGAGTTCCGCGCGGTTGTTCATCACGAACGGCCCGTAGTGCGCCATGGGCTCACGGATCGGCCGGCCACCGAGGAGGACGACCTCCAGGTCCGGCGTGTGCGAGTCCTGCTTCTCGTCCGCGCGCACGGTCAGCGAGGAGCCCGAGCCGAAGACCGCGGTCTGGCCGAGGTGGATCGGACGACGCTCGGCGCCGACCGTACCCTTACCGGCCAGCACGTACGCGAGGCCGTTGAAGTCCTCACGCCAGGGCAGGTTGATCTCGGCGCCCGGCGCCAGCGTCGCGTGGATCATCGAGATCGGCGTGTGCGTGATCCCCGGACCCGAGTGGCCGTCCAGCTCACCGGCGATGACCCGCAGCAGCGCGCCACCGTCGGGGGAGGTGAGCAGCTGGACGTTGCCGCCGCGGATGTCCTGATAGCGGGGCGCCATCATCTTGTCCTTGGCCGGGAGGTTCACCCACAGCTGGAGGCCGTGGAAGAGACCACCGGAGACGACCAGGTGCTCCGGCGGCGCCTCGATGTGGAGCAGACCGGACCCGGCCGTCATCCACTGGGTGTCACCGTTGGTGATGGTGCCGCCACCGCCATTGGAGTCATGGTGGTCGAAGATCCCGTCGATGATGTACGTGACGGTCTCGAAGCCGCGGTGCGGGTGCCACGGGGTGCCCTTCGGCTCCCCGGGCTGATAGTCCACCTCGCCCATCTGGTCCATCATGATGAACGGGTCCAGGTGCTTGTAGTCGATGCCGGCGAAGGCGCGCCGCACCGGGAAGCCCTCACCCTCGAAACCGCTGGGAGCGGTAGCGACGGCGAGCACGGGGCGCGGCTTGGCGTCGGCGGCTGCCGCGACGCGCGGCAGGGTCAACGGGTTGTCTACGGTCACAGCTGGCATGACGGCCTCCTCGGTCGTTCACCATTCAATTTAGTTGAAGGGTGAACGACTCGCAAGGGGGGCTTTATTTCCGAGCGCGCCGGGAGCCCGCGCGGGGATCGTTTCCCCTACCGCAGGCGTCAAGATCCGCCGGACAGGGCCTAGCCGTACATACGGCGCATCGCGAAGTCGACCATCTGCTCCACCGCCTTCGCGTCGAAGACCATCCGGTGGTCGCCCTCCATGTCGAGGACGAAGCCGTAGCCGGTGGGCAGCAGGTCGATCACCTCCGCGCCGGTGATCACGAAGTACTTGGACTCCTTGCCCGCGTAGCGGCGCAGCTCCTTGAGCGAGGTGAACATGGGGATCACCGGCTGCTGGGTGTTGTGCAGCGCAAGGAACCCGGGGTTGTCACCGCGCGGGCAGTACACCTTGGACGACGCGAAGATCTGCTGGAAGTCCTCGGCCGACATCGACCCCGTGGTGAAGGCGCGCACCGCGTCGGCGAGGGAGGGCGGAGAGGGCTCGGGGTACAGCGGCTGCTCGCCATAGCCGGCGCCCGGCTGTGGGTGATGTGACAGAGGCGGCTGCTGCTGCGGCGGAGGCGGCGGCGCCGCGTAACCCTGCCCTGCGCTCGCGTTCTGGTCGTAGCCGTACATGGACAGAAGCGTACTGAGTCGCCGAAGCGCGGTGCGTCACAGTTGCCCGATTGGGGGTTGCTCTTTATTACCCACGGGTAGCATCATGGCGATCGACGATCGATCGCGCTACGCCAACGAAGAGGTCCGCCTCCCGAGCCTTACGGAGCCGTTCGCCATGGGGCACTACAAGTCGAATCTCCGCGACATCGAGTTCAACCTCTTCGAGGTGCTCGGGCGCGACAAGCTGTACGGCACCGGACCGTTCGAGGAGATGGACGTCGAGACCGCCAAGAGCGTGCTCTCGGAGATCTCCCGGCTGTCCGAGAACGAGCTGGCCGAGAGCTACGCGGACTCCGACCGGAATCCGCCGGTCTTCGACCCGAAGACGCACACCGCGCCGGTGCCGGAGTCCTTCAAGAAGAGCTACCAGGCCTACATGGACGCCGAGTGGTGGCGCCTCGGCGTCCCGGAGGGCCTCGGCGGAGCCGCCTGCCCGCGCTCGCTCCTGTGGGCCTCCGCCGAGCACATCCTGGGCTCCAACACCCCGATCTGGATGTACGCCTGCGGCCCCGCCTTCGCCGGAGTGCTCTACGACGAGGGCACCGAGGAGCAGCTGGCGATCGCCCGGCAGATCGTGGACAGGCAGTGGGGCGCGACCATGGTGCTCACCGAGCCCGACGCGGGCTCGGACGTCGGCGCGGGCCGCACCAAGGCGGTCCGGCAGGAGGACGGCACCTGGCACATCGAGGGCGTGAAGCGGTTCATCACCTCCGGTGAGCACGACCTCTCGGACAACATCGTCCACTTCGTGCTGGCGCGCCCCGAGGACGCGGGCCCGGGCACCAAGGGGCTGTCCCTCTTCATCGTCCCGAAGTACGACTTCGACTGGGAGACCGGCGAACTCGGCGAGCGCAACGGCGTCTACGCGACCAATGTCGAGCACAAGATGGGTCTGCGGGTCTCCAACACCTGCGAGCTGACCTTCGGCGCGGACCACCCGGCCAAGGGCTGGCTGCTCGGTGAGAAGCACGACGGCATACGCCAGATGTTCAAGATCATCGAGTTCGCCCGGATGATGGTCGGCACCAAGGCCATGGCGACCCTGTCCACCGGCTATCTGAACGCGCTGGAGTACGCCAAGGAGCGCGTCCAGGGCGCCGACCTGGCCGCCTTCACCGACAAGGCCGCCCCGCGCGTCACCATCACCCACCACCCCGATGTGCGCCGCTCCCTGATGACGCAGAAGGCGTACGCGGAGGGCCTGCGCTCGCTCGTCCTCTACACCGCCTGCGTCCAGGACGAGATCCAGGTCCTGGAGGCGGCCGGCGAGGACACCTCCGCCGCGCACGCCCTCAACGACCTGCTGCTGCCCATCGTCAAGGGCTATGGCTCGGAGAAGGCGTACGAGCTGCTGGCGCAGTCCCTCCAGACCATCGGCGGCTCCGGCTACCTCCAGGAGTACCCGCTGGAGCAGTACATCCGGGACGCCAAGATCGACACCCTCTACGAGGGCACCACCGCCATCCAGGGCCAGGACTACTTCTTCCGGAAGATCGTCCGGGACCAGGGCCAGGCGCTGACCGTCATCTCGGAGGAGATCAAGAAGTTCCTGGCCGAGGCCGGCGGCGGCGAGGAGCTCGCCGCCACCCGCGACGCGCTGGCCAAGGCCGCCGCTGACCTCGAGGGGCTGGTGGGCGTCATGCTCACCGACCTCACCGCCACGGAGCAGGACATCGCCTCCATCTACAAGGTCGGCCTCAACGCCACCCGGCTGCTGCTCGCCTCCGGCGACGTGTTCATCGGCTATCTGCTGATCAAGGGCGCGGCGATCGCCGCCGACAAGCTGCCCGGCGCCTCCGCGAAGGACAAGTCCTTCTACGAAGGCAAGATCGCGGCCGCGAAGTTCTTCGCCCAGGAGGTGCTGCCGGGCGTCGGGGTCCAGCGCGCCGTGGCCGAGTCCGTGGACGGCTCCCTGATGGACCTGGACGAGGCGGCCTTCTGAGGTCCGGATACCGCTCCGCTGGTCGAGCCCGGCACCCCTCGCCCCGGGGGCGCCGGGCTCACTCGTTCCCGGGCCCGCGCTGACCCCGCTGGCCCCGCTGACCCCGCTGCTCCCGCTCGCGCAGCGCGCGCTCGAAGTCCTGCCAGGCCCGCCGCCGGATCTCCTCGCTCTCCGCCAGCACGTCCTCGACCGTCTCGCCCCCGCCCCCGCCCCCGGCCGGGGCCCGGGCCGGGGGCGGTGACGCGCTGAGCTTCGCGCGCAGCTCGCGGCAGGCCGCGTCCTCAGAGGGGAACCAGCGCGTATCCCGGTCCCGGGAGCGCTCGCGCAGCCCCACCGTCCAGCCGCCCGCCGCGGGCCGCAGGAAGTAGTACGCGTCCGGCTGGACCGGGATGTCGTGCACCCCCGGGATGTCGTACAGCGCGTCGGGCACCCCGTCGGCGCGCAGGGTCCGGACGAGCTCCCGCCGGTCCACCGCGCGTCAGTTGAGCTCGCGGAGGTTGCCGGCGGCGACGAGTTGGGGGATCGAGGGACCGGTGAGGTACTGGAGGCCTTCCCCGGGCTGGGCGAACCAGGGCCTGATGGGCCCCGCCTCCACCGTGAAGGGCTGCACCACCTCGTAGAGGTGATAGCCGAAGGGGAACGCCGGGTTCAGGGTGTTGAGGCTGCTGGGCGGCAACGCGCGCTCCGCGAAGGGCGTGCCGGCCGGGGCGAGGAAGTGGCCGAAACCGCTGCCGAAGAGGTCCACCTTCTGCCCGGGCCGCAGGGTGACGGTGACATGCAGCGGCGTCCCGTTGATGAGGACCCAGCCGTCCGGGTCCGGGTACCACCAGCCGGAGGCCGCGTCGTCCCAGTAGCACTCCAGGAACTCACTGGACGACAGATGGTCCAGCCTCCCCCAGCCCTTGAGCATCTCGGCGATCGGCCCGCTCCGCGGGAGTTCCGCGGGGCCCAGCCGCCAGTCGCCCTCGTAGTACCGCTGGAACGGCGCGGGCGGGCGGGTGTTGACGCCCACCCGGTCCGTGATGGGGCAGGGCACGGGCTCGCCGCCCGGCGGCTTCGCGCGCGTGGTGGCGGCGGGCGAGACGCCGGGCTGCGCCGCGGCGGGAACCGCACCGCACAGCAGGAAGAGCACCCCGAGGACGGCCAGAACATGACGAAGAGCGCGCATCCGATATCCCCTTTAGTGCGGTGTTGCACGATCAAGGGAGATATGAGACGAAAAGCGTCCTTCGTATCAGCGGGCGGCCGTCCTTCATCTGATCGGCCCAGCCGGATCCCACGGAAGCGGCACACGGAAGCCGCGCCACGCACCGACCGGCCCGCCCCTTTTGGCCGATCCCGAGAGCCGCCCGGTCGAACACGGGTGCCCGGCCGGTCCCGAACTTATGCTGTCCATATGAGCTCGCACCCCCGCTTCGACCGCGGCCATACCGACGACCTGATGTCCTTCCTCGCCGCCGCCCCATCGCCGTACCACGCGGTGGCGAGCGCCGCCAGGCGGCTGGAGAAGGCTGGATTCCGGCAGGTCGAGGAGACCGCGCCCTGGGACGGCGAGACGGGCGGCAAGTACGTCCTGCGGGGCGGCGCGATCATCGCCTGGTACCTCCCCGGCGGCGCCAGACCTTCCACTCCGTACCGGATTGTGGGGGCTCACACCGACTCTCCCAATCTACGCGTGAAGCCCATCCCGGATACCGGCGCGCACGGCTGGCGGCAGATCGCCGTCGAGATCTACGGCGGCGCCCTGCTGAACACCTGGCTCGACCGCGACCTCGGCATCTCCGGCCGGCTCACCCTCAAGGACGGCTCGCACCACCTGGTGGTCATCGACCGGCCGCTGCTGCGCGTTCCCCAGCTCGCCGTCCACCTCGACCGGTCCGTCAACACCGAGGGGCTCAAGCTCGACAAGCAGCGCCATATGACGCCCATCTGGGGCCTCGGCCGCGTCGAGGAGGGCGCTCTGATCCGCTATGTCGCCGACGCGGCCGGGGTGCCGGCCGCCGAGGTCGGCGGCTGGGACCTGATGGCGCACAGCGTCGAGCCGCCCGCCTACCTCGGCCGGGACCAGGAGCTGGTCGCCGGGCCCCGGATGGACAACCTCCTGTCCGTGCACTCCGGCACGGCCGCGCTCATCGCCGCCTCCGCCCGCCCCGACCTGCCGTACATCCCCGTCCTCGCCGCCTTCGACCACGAGGAGAACGGCAGCCAGTCCGACACCGGCGCCGAGGGCCCGCTGCTCGGCAATGTGCTGGAGCGCTCGGTCTTCGCCCGCGGCGGTGCGTACGAGGACCGGGCCCGCGCCCTGGCCGGGACGGTCTGCCTGTCCTCCGACACCGGGCACGCCGTCCACCCCAACTACGCGGAGCGGCACGAGCCCGGCCACCACCCGCTGCCCAACGGCGGCCCGATCCTCAAGGTCAATGTGAACCAGCGGTACTCCACCGACGGCGGCGGGCGGGCCGTCTTCGCGGCCGCCTGCGAGCGCGCTGAAGTGCCCTGGCAGACTTTTGTCTCCAACAACGCCATGCCGTGCGGCACCACGATCGGCCCGATCACCGCTGCCCGGCACGGCATCACCACCGTCGACATAGGTGTTGCCATTCTCTCCATGCACTCGGCCCGCGAACTGTGCGGCGCCCAGGATCCGCAGCTGCTCGCCAAGGCCATGACCGCCTTCCTGGAGGGCTGACTTGGACTTCTCCCTGCTCGGTCCCGTGGCCGTGACCACCGGGACCGGAGAGGTCGCGCTGGGCCCGGTCAAGCGGCGCAGCCTGCTGGCCATGCTGCTGCTCCAGCCCAACGCCATCGTCCCCGTCGAACAGCTGATCACCTGTCTGTGGGAGGAGGAGCCTCCCGAACACGCCCGCACCGTCATCCAAGGCCATGTCTCGCGGCTGCGCGCCACGCTCGCCGAGGCGGGCGCCGACGCCTACGGGGTCGAGCTGGTCACCCACGGCTCCGCCTACCAGCTGCGGATGCCCGAACAGCTCGTCGACAGCCAGCGCTTCTCCGAGCTGCTCTCCCTCGCCCGCCCCGAGGCCGCCCCCGAGGAGGCCGTGGATCTGCTGCGCCAGGCGCTGGACCTGTGGCGCGGCCCGGCGCTCACCGGCACGGTGGCCAGCCCGCCGTTCGCCGCGGCGGCCCACGCCCTGGAGGAGCGGCGGCTGGCCGCCGTCGAGGCGCTGGCGCGCGCCCACGGGGCGCTCGGCCGGTACGAGAAGGCGGCCGACGTACTGCACCCGGTGGCCGTGGCCAACCCGCTGCGGGAAGGGCTCATCGCGGCCCTGATGCTGGCCCTGTACCGCATCGGGCGGCAGTCGGACGCGATCGCCTGGTACCACCGCACCCGGGAACTCCTCGCCGACGACCTTGGGGTCGACCCGGGGGAGCGGCTGCGCGCCGCGTACCAGGAGATCCTGCGCGCCGCCCCCGCGCCCAACGCCCCCCAGGCCCAGCACCACGGCCAGGGCCGGGACGAGGGCCAGGGCCAGGGGCAGGGGCAGGGGCAGATCCCCGCGCAGGCCGCGGCGGCCCACCAGGAGCCCGCGCCCGGGCCGCAGCTGCTCCCCCGGCCCCCCGCCGGGTTCCTCGGCCGCGACCACGAGCTGGCGTATCTCACCCGGCTCACGCTGCCCGCCGCCGAGCCGGCCGACCCGGCCCACGGCTCGGCCCCCGCCGGTTTCCCCCCGGAGGGCGGCATCACGCTGCTCACCGGGCCCGCCGGGGTCGGCAAGACGGGCCTGGTCGTGCACTGGGGCCACGCCCACGCGTACGCCTTCCCCGACGGGCGGCTGTTCGCGGATCTGCGCGGGTTCAGCGGCGGCGAGGAGGCGGCGCCCGCCGAGGTGCTGCGCGAATTCCTGCTGGCCTTAGGGCAGCCCGCGGACCGCATCCCGCCCTCCCCGGAGGCGGCCGGCGCGCTGTACCGGTCGCTCGTGGCGAACCGCCGCCTGCTGGTCGTGCTCGACAACGCCAGCAGCTCGGCACAGGTGCGGCCGCTACTGCCCGGCGGGCCACGGTGCACCACCCTGGTCACCAGCCGCAGCCGGCTCGACGGGCTGATCGCCACCGACGCGGCCCGCCCCGTACGGCTGCACGCGCTCGGGCCCGAGGACGGGGTGGCCCTGCTCGGCGCCCTGCTCGGCCCCGACCGGGTCGCCGAGGACCCGGAGGCCGCGCATGAGCTGGTGACCCTGTGCGACGGGCTGCCGCTCGCGCTGCGCGCCGCCTCGGCACAGCTCCAGGCCCGCCCGCGCTGGCGGCTGGCCCGGCTGGCCACGGCGCTCCGCGACGAGCGGCGGCGGCTCGCGCTGCTGTCGGCGGAGGACGCCGGGGTCGCCGCGGCGCTGCGCAACTCGGTGGCGAGGCTCTCCGCGGACGACGCCCGGCTGCTGCGGACCCTGGGCACCGGCTTCGCCCGGGAGGTCAACACCGCGGAGGCGGCGGCACTGGCCGGGGCGGACCCGGAGCTGATCCAGGACGGCCTGGAGCGGCTGGCGGAGATGCATCTGCTGGACGAGGAGGCCACCAACCGCTACGTGATGAGCGACCTGGTGAAGCTCTTCGCCCAGGACAGCGAGGACCGGCGGGACGGCGAGGGCAAGGGGTGAGGAAAGGGCGTTAGCGGGACGTTAGGCGTTCGGCAGCCGGGCGGCAGTGGCGCGGCAGCCGAACGCCAGCGGGGGACGACAGGCTTGAGCCGTACCGAGAAACCGAATCGGAAACGGCCAAGTCCCACTGGGGGGAACCCACCATGTCGATCACCGCCCGCGTCACCCGCCGCGCCCGCACCCTGCGTCTCGCCGCCGCCGGCCTGACCGCCGCCGCCGCCCTCACCCTCACCGCCTGCAACAACAGCGAGGGCACCGGCGCCAAGAGCGAGGGCCCGGCGGACAGCTCGGCCTCCGCCCCGGCGGCCCCGGCCGACAAGGGCGGTTCGAACGGTGAGAACGGCGCGAAGAAGGGCGGCGGCGAGCAGGCCGGGACCTCCAACGACAGCGCAAAGGGTTCCGACAACTCCGAGCAGGAGATCGGCCCCTGCGACATCAACAAGCTGACGATCGGCGTGAAGACCGTCCAGCGGCCCGTCAACTACATGGTGCTCGAGGTCAACAACCACGCGGGCGTGGACTGCAACATGGTCGGCTACCCGGTGCTGAAGTTCGAGGACGCCCAGGCCCCCACCCCCGTGTACGAGGACTCCAAGCCGCAGGCCGTGGTCACCCTCGCCCCCGGTGAGACCGCGTACGCCGGGATCCGCACCTCCGCCGCCGACGACTCGGGCATCAACGGCTACAAGGCCACCTCCCTCGAGGTGTTCCTCGAGGGCTCCGACGACTCCAAGCCGGTCGAGCTGCCCGGCGGCTCCGTCTACGTCGACAACACCGCCCAGGTGACGTACTGGCAGAGCGACCTGACCAACGCCCTCGACTGACGCCCCCTCGGCCCCGGCCCACAGACCCGGGGAGCCGACTCCCCCCGGCTTCCCGCCCCGACGGCCCCGCCGCTGCCCTGCGGCGGGGCCGTCGGCTTTCCCGTGCAGGGACATCAGGTGGCACCTCCCAGCGGGAGCTGGGGGAGTATCGGGCAGGGGATGGTCGGCCGGATCCGATTCGCGCTGCATGCGATGACGTGGACGGAGGCGAATCCGGTGCCTCGCAGGTACCAGCCGCCGACGACGTCTCCGCCCCAGCTGAGCCGGTCTTCGGCGGCGGTGAAGCGTTCGGCTTGCCGTGCGGGGTCCTTGTCGTGGTCGGCCATGAAGGCGGGGGCCAGGTCGGTGACCTGGTCTTGGTACCAGGCTGCGGCTTTCTCCGGCTCCTGGAAGGTGGCTTTGATCATTCGGGCTGGGCGCAGCAGCCAGTGAGGTACCTCCAGGGGCGGTACTTCACTCGCCATGAAGGCGGGGCTCGCCGCTGCAATCTGTTTCCACTCGTGGGGCGTGATGTCGTGGACGACGAGGTGTGGTGGTCGGCGTGCGGATTCGTCGTCGTAGGTTCGGCGTTCTCCGGTCCAGCGGTAGCAGTGCCAGTGTGACGCTGTCATGGGGGCTCCTGCATGGCGGGAGCGGCCCCGTCTCTGAGAGCGGGGCCGCGGTCTGGTTAGTGCGCGTATTGGCGTCCGTCGTCGGAGTCGCCGGGTGTCTGTCCGCCGGGTGTCGGGGTGTCGGTGTCGGGCATGGTGTCGCCGTCGTCCGGGTCCTGGCGGGTGGCGTGCTGTAATCGCATGGGCTGTTCCTGTGAGTTCAGGTGTGCAGGGGTGTCCCCGCGCGGTTGCGCGGTGCTCGTCCCGGCCACTGGCCTGCAAGCGGGGACCGGGGCGAGGCGATGTGGGGTGGGCCAGTGCGGCGCACCGGTCTAGGCGGGCGGGCCCTGGTGGCAGCCGCAGTCACAGCGAACGGTGAAGATCAGCGCGCCCCGGGACGCGGGCGGCATGGGCTTCGCCCGGACCTCGCCGGGTCCCTTGCAGAAGGCGTGGATCTCGGCGGGCGTGGTGTCGGGCTCGGCCGTGTACATCGCGCAATACGGGGACAGACGCCGGGCACCGCCCGGGGCGGTCATGTCGTCGTCTGCCTCTCGCGCTGCAAGGCGATCAGCACGTCGTAGAGGTCGGCGTCGGGGTGCGGTCGTCGCCTGTTGCAGTCCGGGCACAGGTGCCGCAGGCAGCCCGGCCCGGAGGCCGACGCGCGCAGCACGGTGACCGGTTCGGGGGTGGGCTTGTCGCAGCGATAGCAGCACTCGGTCACCGGGACGCCTCCTCGCGTGGGCCGAGCGCCGCGCTGGTCGCGATCTTCAGCGCGGACAGGAGAGCCGTCGGCTCGGTGAGCCACCGGCCGTACCCGAGCGGTACGCGCCAGTGGACGCCAGGCCCGGTCGTGCGACAGGCGGGAGGCACCTCGATATAGGCCGTCGCTCCCCACACCTCGATACTGGGCAGCCGGCTCATGTCCCATGCGGCGGCTGAGCCAAGCGCGATCAACCAGTAGAGGACCTTGTCGAAGGGATTCTCGATGACCGAGCCCGTCGCCTCGCCCAGCAGGTCGAGGGCGCGCTCGCCGATGCCGAGCGAGAGGGGGACGCGCACGACGTCCCACGATCGGCCAGCGGGCTGCAACTCCGCGCTCTGCCCCCTGGGCGGCATCCAGGGCAGGACACGGTGGTTGTTCGTCGTCTCCACAGGAGCCCCCGGCATCATCGGTGATCAGTTGATTACCGACCGTAGAGACACCTGAGGCTGATCGCCCGAGCTGTCAGTTCGGGTGAACCACAGGCTCGTCGGTCAGAAGATGCCGATCCGCTCAGCGAGATTCTCTGCCTGCCTGGCATGCATCGTCCGGCCGCGTCGGATCACCGTGAGAATCAGTTCGCGGGCCAAGGGCGTCCGTGCCAGGTCCTCCGGCGCGAACTCCTCGAGATCCCTCAGGCTCAGGAGTACTGCGGCGTCCTCCCTGCGCAGGCTGTGGCAGCGCGCCACTTCCAGGTTGAAGGTGAACGACCGCTCCATCGACGGCAGATGGCTGGTGTCCACGTCGTCAGCGACGTGCAGGGCCTCGCTCGTGTCGCCGGCCTCCATCTCGATGCTGACGCAATGAAGTATCACGTTGGTCGGGCCGAAGACGGTCCACATGATGTTGCCCTCACCAGCCTGTTCGGCCGCTGGGGCTGCCCGTTCCTTCAACCGCTTCCGTGCTGCCGACCAGTTCCGGCCTCGCGCTTCTGCGACCACCGCCACCAAGTGCAGCGCGCCCGACATGGCGACGCGATCCGGCTCGGCCATCGGTACCGCCCGCAGTCGCTCGACCGCGCGCAGCGCGACCTGCTCCGCGCCATCCGGATCCTGAGCAGCCAGGAGGATATGGCCGAGATTCCACTGCGCGGCTGCCATACGCAGCGGATCATCTGCCTCTTCGGCGGCCCGTACGGCGCGGTCGGCGGCCATCATCGACAGGTCTACCCGGCCAGTGCGACGCAGGTACGACCGCAGCAGAAAGCACAGGTCAGCCATCACGCGCATGACGTCGCGACGCGCGGTGGCGTCTCCGGCGCCACGGTGGGCCCTGTCCGCGTGCTCAACATCCGCGATCAGATCGGCCAGGGCCTGCCCCATGTCCGTGAACCGGGTCTTGCTGCTCTGCCACTTCTGCCACGCGCTCTCCACCCGCTCACGCAACAGGGCCGGATCATCGGCGGGGGCGTTTCGTGGCGGCCCGAAGCCCATGAGGGCCTGCACGATCGCGGGCTCGGTGGCGTCGGGGGACGTGCTGTTGGGTGCGGCCGTCTCAGCGATCAGGGCGGCGGTGGGCACTCCAAGTTCCTGAGCGATGGAGTACAGGATGGGTAACGATGGGATCTTCAGGCCTCTCTCGATCTGCGAGAGGTAGTCGGGCGAGATCCCGACGAGACCGGCGACGACGTCTTGCCGCCGCGCGCCGCGGTAGTGCCTGATTCTGTCGCCGATGGGCAGATCGGGTGCGACCATGCCAACCTCCGTACGTATCCCTACTCAGCGTATGGTGCAAGTCACCACGTGGAGTCGGTATCCAACGGTCGAAGGGGTGGGGCAGTGTCGGCAAAGCTGCTCGTGTTGTGGGACATCGACCACACTCTCGTTGACACCCGGGGTGTCGGCCGGGAGTTGTGGGCCCAGGCATTCGAAGAGGTCACCGGCCGGCCCATGCGGCAGCAGGCGAGAATCGACGGGTCGACCGAGCCGGTCATTCTCCGCGAGACGCTGGAACTGCACGGGTTGCAAGACACTCGCGGGCAGTTCGAGCGCTTCGCAGAGGCGCTCGGCACCGCACATGTGCGACGCACTGCCGAGCTTCGCGAGCGTGGGCACGCCCTCCCTGGTGCGCCGTCATTGCTCGCTGCCCTGGCGGCACGTGATGGCGTCGTACAGACGGTGGTGACCGGCAACATCCGCGCCGCCGCCGAGGTCAAGCTGGCCGTCTTCGGCCTCGATCGCCACCTGGACCTCACGATCGGCGCCTTCGGCGAGGACGCTGACGGACGGCCGGAGCTGGTGCGCACGGCTCTCAAGCGTGCCCAGGTGCTCCCGGCACAGGCCGTGCTGCTCGGCGATACCCCCGCCGATGTGCGGGGTGCGCTGGACGGGGGCGTCCGCGTGATCGGTGTGGCCACTGGGCGCACCAACGCGGATGAACTCCGGACCGCGGGAGCTACGACGGTGGTTGAAGACCTCTCCAACACGACGCAGATGCTGGAACTCCTGACCCGCTGAACGACGCCGCCCCTCGCCCGGTCCGGAAGCCAAGACAAAGAGGTGTTTGCTCACCTCGACACCCGACCGGCAGCCGGGCAGCGAGTTTGGAGCTTTGGCCCACCAGCCCTGCGGACTCGCGCAGCGGCGCGTCGAGGTCCGCGCGGATGCGGCGGCGACGCTGCCGTTGAACGGGCTGACCGCCTGGCAGTCGCCGGACGCGCTGGGCCTGCGGCACGGAGCCACGCTGCTGGTGACGGGCGCCGTCGAGCTGGCCGCGCTGCGCGGGCTGCGGGCGGAGTGGTTCGTCGCGCGGGACGCCCCTGACCTGGCGGCAGCGGAGCGGGCGGTCGTCCCGGGCGGCGTGGCGGGGGCCCTGGACGCGGCGGGCGTCGGGCTGCCGGCGCTCGCGGCGGTACGGAACGCGGGCGCGTTCGTCGCGGTGGCCGCCGACGCGCCCGTCGGGCTGCGGGGCATCCGGTCGGCCAACCACTGGATCGCGGCGGACGGCACGGCCCTGGCCCAGCTGTCCGCGCTGGCCGCGGCCGGCCGCCTGACCCTGCGCGTGGCCGGCGCCCTCCCTCTCGGTCACGCCCAGGAAGCCCACCACCGCGTGGCGGTGGGCGGCCTGCGCGGGCGTCTGGTGCTCACGCTCTGACGAGCGTCAGGGAGTCTCGTCCTCGTCCATCCCCGCCAGCACCAGCGGCAGCCTGGTCGCGCCGCCGTCGGTGACCCGGACCGGGACGCCCCAGTCCTGCTGGTGCACATGGCAGGCCGGGTACTCGTTCAGTGGGTCGTCGTCGCAGGAGGCGGCCATCGCGGAGACGTGCAGCACGCCCTCGGTCACCCCGGCCGCCAGCACCAGCTCGCGGTTCAGGTCCGTACCGGCCCCCTCGCCCTCGGCCAGCAGCCCGGGCGGGGTGGAGCTGACCAGCAGGCGCGTGGACGGGCCGTAGCGGGTGTCGAGCTTCTGCCCGGCGGGGGCCTGGAAGACCACGTCGAGCCGCAGCGTCCCCGGGGCGATGTCGGTGGCGGCGCGCTGGGTGCGGTGTGCCACGGCCTCGACCCGCACGGCCTCCTCGGGCAGCCGCAGCCGGGTCAGCCGGTGCCGCGCCGACTCGACGACCACGATGTCGCCGTCCACCAGCACCGCGCCGGACGGCTCCCGCAGGTCCGTGGCGAGCGTGCTGACCTCGCCGGAGGCCGGGTCGAAGCGGCGCAGCGCGTGGTTGTAGGTGTCCGAGACGGCGACCGAGCCGTCGGGCAGCGCGGTCACGCCGAGCGGGTGCTGGAGCAGCGCCTGGCCGGCCGGTCCGTCGCGGTGGCCGAAGTCGAACAGCCCGGTGCCCACGGCCGTGCGCACCACAAAGCCGTCTTCGCCGTCCCGCTGCACGTACCGCACCGCCGAGGTCTCGGAGTCCGCGACCCACAGCCGGTCGGCGGTCGCGGCCAGCCCGGACGGCTGGGCGAACCACGACTCGGCGGCCGGCCCGTCGACCAGCCCCTCGTTCGTCGTCCCGGCGGCCGCGCGCACCGTCGCGTCCGCAGGGTCGTACGTCCACAGCTGGTGGACGCCCGCCATGGCGATCCACAGCCGGTCGGCGAACCACGCCACGTCCCACGGCGAGGACAGGTCGACCTCGCGCGCGGGCCCCGCGGCCGGGGACCCCTGCCACCACTGGCGCCCGGTCCCGGCGACGGTCCGCACCTCGCCGGTCGCCAGGTCCAGGGAGCGCAGCGCGTGGTTGACCGTGTCGGCGACGATCACCGTGCCGTCCGGCAGCAGCGCCAGCCCCTGCGGCTCGCTGAACCGCGCGCGGTCGGCGGGCCCGTCGACCAGCCCCCGCTCGCCCACGACGCCGATCCGCCGCACCACGCTCTCGCCGTCCGCCGCCAGCTCCACCAGCTGGTGCCGGGTGGTGTCCGAGACCAGGAAGGTGCCGCCGGGCAGCAGCAGCGCCTTGCCCGGGAAGCGCAGCTCGGTGGCGACCGGCTCCGGCGGCACATACGGCCCGTCGCCGCGCCGCAGCGTGCCCTTCGCGGCGTGCTCGGCCTCCAGCTCGGCCACCAGCTTCTCGAGCGCGTGCGCATGCCCCTCGCCCGCGTGCTGGGCGACCACATACCCCTCCGGGTCGACGACGACCAGCGTCGGCCAGGCCCGCACCGCGTACTGCTTCCAGGTGGCCAGCTCCGGGTCGTCGAGCACGGGGTGATGCACCTCATAGCGCTCGACGGCGTCGACGACCGCCTGGTGCTCGGCCTCGTGGACGAACTTCGGCGAGTGCACGCCGACGATCACGACGGTGTCGCGGTGCTTCTCCTCCAGCTCGCGCAGCTCGTCCAGGACGTGCAGGCAGTTCACGCAGCAGAACGTCCAAAAATCCAGGATCAGGATCTTGCCTCGGAAGTCCGCCAGGGACAGTTCCTCGGCGCCGGTGTTGATCCAGGTACGTCCTTGCAGCTCAGGGGCGCGGACACGGGCTCGCTTGCTCATGACGTCAAGAGTGCCACTCGTGCGCCCGTGGGCGTCCCCCGCCCCTGGTACGGGGGGGCGCCGCCGGCGCGGGACGGGCTCAGCAGCAGCGCATGTCCGCCTGCGCCTTGCTGAAGTCACCCGCCGCGAACGCCTTCGCCGGGATCGTGAAGTACATCGTCCCGGCGTCGCCCCAGCCCCAGCCGAGGTCCTCGTTTTCCGGGAGCTGGAGCAGATGGACGGCCGGGCCGTCGTCGTCGCGGGGGGTGACCCAGAACGCGTACGAGGCGTCGGGCCAGCCGAACGCGCAGTGGCTGCCGGAGGTGTTGCCGTCGAGGTCGCCCATCGCGTCGAGGATGAGCGATGCCGCGCCCCAGTGCTCGTCCCTGTCGTACTCGACGTCGTCCTCCTCGACGTCCCAGGCGTCCGGGAGCATGGTGGCCTCGGCCGCGTGGACGGGGGTAACCGGATAGCTCCTCGCCGGTGCGGCGGCGGTGGTCTCGACCGCCCGTGCCGGATCGGCGGGAATGACCCGGCACGCCTCGGGCCCGTCGTCCAGCCTCGAGTACTGCTCGTACGGCAGGTCGGGATCGAGGTAGAAGAAGTTGAGCAGGCCCGGCCGCGTCGGCAGCTGGTCCCCGAGCCAGGGGGCGAGGGTGTCGGTGTCGAGGACGGCGTGCAAGGAGAGCGGGATGCCCTCGACCTCGGGCCAGGGGGTGCCCGGTTCGAGCAGGGCGGGGCCGCCGAGCCGACAGCGGCCGGTGGCCCGGGCGCCGTCCGTCGGAGGGTCGAGCAGGAAGCCGCGGCGGGCCAGGGCCGCGAACTGTCGGCCGGCCTTCTCGCCGAGCCGTTCGGCGCACTCTCGGCGCATGTCGTCAGCGTCGTCGAATCGCATGCCGGGATGTTCCCAACTCCCCCTGACAATCGGCGCGGAGGGGGCTGTCCGACCCGTCCTGACCTGCGCAGACGGGTCCGGACTGTCTCGGACGGCCCAGGCGTTGCCGGACACCCTCGCGCCCCAGCAGCCTCCCTTTCACGCCCCGAGTCAGGGGTCCCGCCAAGGAGGTTGTGATGAGCGAGCACATACGGACCGCCCGGCGCCGTGCCGAGGCGTCAGGGGCGGCCCACGCCAAGCCGCGCGCCGCGCGGGGAGGGCCGCGGGCCGCCGTGGGCCGGGCGGCGGTGCGCACCGGCGCCCTGGCGGTGCTCGCCGTCCTCGGGATCCTCGCGGGGGCGCTGCTGGCCGTGCACGGGCCGGGCGACCGGGCCGCCGCGCAGTCGCCTTCCCCGTCCCGGCAGGTGACGCCGGCTCCGCCGGCCGAGGCGAAGACCCCGGCGAAGCAGCCGAAGGAGCGGAAGGACGGCCGGCCGGGCACGGTCGAGCCGGTGAAGGTGGTGCTGGTCTCCGGCGACACGCTGTACGGCCTGGCCGAGGAGAACCACACCACCGTCAAGAAGCTCCAGCACCTGAACGGGCTCGGCAGCTCGACCCTCATCTACGCCGGCGACACCCTTAACCTGCCCGGGACGGTCGCGGGGAACGCCGTCGAGCGCGGCACCGACGGCAGCGGAAAGAAGACCGCCAAGACCAAGAAGCACGTCAAGAAACCCGCCAAGAAGCGACCCGCGCAGCACACCGACAGCCGGGCCGCGAAGGCCGTCGCCTACGCCCGCGCCCAGCTCGGCAAGGCCTACGTCTGGGGCGGCACCGGCCCCCGCGGCTACGACTGCTCGGGGCTGACCATGCGGGCCTGGCAGGCCGCCGGGGTCCAGCTCCCCCGCACCACCTGGAAGCAGCGATACGCCGGGAAGGCGACCACCCGGGCCGAACTGCGCCCCGGCGACCTGGTGCTGTCCAATGGCGACGGCCACATCGCCCTCTACATCGGCGGCGGCGAGGTCATCCACGCCCCGCGCCCCGGCAGCACCGTCCAGGTGGCCCCGCTGCCGGCGCCCGGAAAGGCCACCGGCTACCGCCATATCGCCAACTGAGGCGGCACCCCACGGTTTTCACCCGACCCGTCCGGTTTCATCCGGATCTGTGGCGGCGGGGCGCGCACCTTACCACCGCTCTCAGCGGTCGAGCGGCCGATCCGGGCCTACGATCAGACCCGAAAGCACTCCCGGGGTGCTCGTGCGCAGCGTAACTTAAACGCACACACAAGCACCCAGCCCGCGTACCAACCGCCCGAGGGGTCCCGTGACCGTCCATCCCAGCCTTCAGACTTCCATCGACGCCTGGACCCATTCCGTCGAAGCGATATCCGAGTTGGTGAATCCGCTCGTCGAGGGGGAGTGGAGTTGGGCCACCGACTGCCCCGGATGGTCGGTGCGCGACGTGGTCTCACACGTCATCGGCCTCGAGTGCGAGATGCTCGGCGACCCGCGCCCGATCCACTCGCTGCCGCGCGACCTGTTCCATGTCACCGGCGAGCACTCGCGCTACATGGAGGTCCAGGTCGATGTGCGGCGCTGCCACACCGCGCCCGAGATGACCTCCGAGCTGGAGTACACCCTCATCCGCCGGATGCGGCAGCTGCGCAACGAGAAGCGCCAGCCGGACCACATGGTGCGCTGGCCCGGCGGGGGCGAGGTGGCCCTGGAGAAGGCCCTGCTCGGGCGGGTCTTCGACGTATGGGTGCATGAGCAGGACCTGCGACGGGCGCTCGGCCGGCCGGGCAATCTGGACTCGCCGGGCGCGATCATCGTCCGGGACCGGCTGCTGGCCGCGCTTCCGAAGGTGGTCGCCGACGACGCGGGCGCGGCGCCCGGCTCGGCGGTGGTCTTCGACGTCAGCGGCCCGCTGGAGTTCATGCGGACGGTGCGGGTCAACGCAGAGGGCCGGGCCACCATCGACGGCAGCGTCTCGCTCGGGCCGACCGTGACGCTGACCCTGGACTGGGAGACGTATCTGCGCCTGGCCTGCGGGCGGGTGCGGCCGGAGGCGGTCTCCGACAAGCTGAAGATCGAGGGCGACCAGCAGCTGGCCGACGCGATCCTGACCCACTTCGCGGTCACGGCCTGAGGCGTCCCGAGGCCACCGCACGGGCCTCAGGACGGTTACGGCCTCAGGGGGTTCAGGGGTCAGGGGTTCAGGCGTTCAGCGGGTCACGCGGGTACGTGCACCGCCTCGACGCGGCTCGCGACGACGCGCTCGCGCTCCCGGCGGTGTGCCCGCCCGCGCAGCCGCAGCACCTGCGTGACGCCGAGGGCCTGGAGGACGAACACGGAGGCGAAGGCGACGCGGTAGTTGTTCCCGGTCGCGTCGAGCAGCACGCCGATGGCGAGCAGGGTGGTCATCGACGCGGTGAAGCCGCCCATGTTGACGATGCCGGAGGCGGTACCGAGCCGCTCGGGCGGGTTGGCGGGCCGGGCGAAGTCGAAGCCGATCATCGAGGCGGGCCCGCAGGCGCCGAGCACGGCGCACAGCGCGATCAGCAGCCACATGGGCGCGTGGTCGCCGGGCCAGGCCAGCACGGCGCCCCACAGCAGCGCGGTGGCCGCGACGGTGCCGAGGGCGAGCGGCGCGCGGGCGGCGTGGTGCCGGGCGATGACCTGTCCGTAGACCAGGCCGACCGCCATGTTGGAGAGCACCACCAGGGTCAGCAGCTCGCCGGCGGAGGCGCGGGAGAGCCCCTCGGCCTCGACCAGGAAGGGCAGCCCCCACAGCAGCAGGAAGACCATCGCGGGGAACTGGGTGGTGAAGTGCACCCACATACCGAGCCGGGTGCCGGGCTCGCGCCAGGCCGCCGCGATCTGCCGGCGGACGAAGCCCGCGCCGGAGTGGGTGGACGGGACGGGCTCGTGCCCTTCCGGGTGGTCCTTCAGGAAGGCCACCACCAGGACCAGGACGACCACGCCGCCGATCGCGCTGCCCGCGAAGGTCGGGGTCCAGCCGATGCCGTGCAGCGCCTGCGCGATCACCAGCGTCGAGATCAGGTTGCCCGCCATCCCGAACAACGCGGCGACCTGCGCGATCAGCGGCCCGCGGCGGGCCGGGAACCAGCGCGAGCCGAGCCGCAGCACGCTGATGAACGTCATGGCGTCGCCGCAGCCGAGCAGCGCGCGGGAGGCCAGCGCGAAGCCGTACGAGTGGGAGAGCGCGAAGCCGAGCTGGCCGGTGGTGAACAGCACGACGCCGAGCGCGAGCACCTTCTTGGTGCCCAGCCGGTCGACCATCAGGCCGACGGGTATCTGCATGCCCGCGTAGACGAGCACCTGGAGGATCGAGAACGTCGACAGCGCCGAGGCGTTGATGTGGAACCGCTCGGCGGCGTCCAGGCCGGCCACGCCCAGGCTGGTGCGGTAGGTGATGGCCATGAAGTAGACGGCGACCCCGATGCCCCAGACGGCGGCGGCCCGCCGTCCGCCGGGCGGATCGCCGGGCAGTCTGAGGTCGCTCACCGCACCTCACCCCGGGCGAGGTTGTTCACCCAGCCGATGTGGCGCTCGACCAGCCCGGCGGCGGCGGTGGCGTCGCCGGAGCGCAGGGCGGTCAGGATCTCGGTGTGCTCGGTGATGTTCTTGGCGATGCGGCCGGGCTCGGCGTGCATGGTGGCCACGCCCATCCGCAGCTGGCGGTCCCTCAGCTGGTCGTACAGATGGGCCAGGATGCCGTTCCCCGCGGCCCGTACGATCTCGGCGTGGAAGCAGCGGTCGGCGACCGCGAAGGCGTTCAGGTCCCCGGCGGCCGCGTGCTCCTTCTGCTCCTCCAGCAGCTCCTCGAGCCGGGCGATCAGCCTCTGCCCGGCCGGGACGACCTTGGCGACGGCGTGCCGCTCGACCAGCAGCCGGGTCTCGACGACGTCCGCGATCTCCTGCGCGGACACGGGCAGCACCAGGGCGCCCTTCTTGGGGTAGAGCTTGAGCAGCCCCTCGACCTCGAGCCGGAGCAGGGCCTCGCGCACGGGCGTGCGCGAGACGCCGACGGCCTCGGCGAGATCGCCCTCGGTCAGCAGTGTGCCGCCCTCGTAGCGGCGGTCGAGGACGGCTTGCTTGACGTGCGCGTAGACGCGTTCGGCGGCGGGTGGCTGTTTGGTGGTCGGGCCGGCAGGGACGGGAGCGGGAGGCATGCGCACATCATAGATACAACACGTATGCGTGACAGGAGGCCGTCCGGGATACGAGACATCGTTCACGCCGATGGGTTCATGCCGATGGGTTCATGCCGACGGCCCGGCCGCGCGAGGCAGCCGGGCCGTAGGGCACGTAGGGGCCGGGGGCCGGGGGTCAGCCCCAGGTGATGAGCCGCTTGGGGTGCTCCAGGATGGCCGCGACGTCCGCGAGCACCTTGGAGCCCAGCTCGCCGTCGATCATCCGGTGGTCGAAGGACAGCGCGAGGGTGGTCACCTGGCGCGGCTTGACCTTGCCCTTGTGGACCCACGGCTGGAGCTTGACCGCGCCGAAGGCGAGGATCGCGGACTCTCCGGGGTTGAGGATCGGGGTGCCGGTGTCGATGCCGAAGACGCCGACGTTGGTGATGGTGACCGTGCCGCCGGACATCGCCGCCGGACTGGTCCGGCCCTCGCGGGCGGTGGCGACAAGCTCGCCAAGGGCGGACGCCAGTTCGGGCAGGGTCAGCGAGCCCGCGTCCTTGATGTTGGGGACGATCAGCCCCCGGGGCGTGGCGGCCGCGATGCCGAGGTTGACGTAGTCCTTGTAGACGATCTCCTGGGCGCCCTCGTCCCAGGCCGCGTTGGCGTCCAGGTTGCGCCGGATCGCCACCAGGAAGGCCTTGGCGACCAGCAGCAGCGGGTTCACCCGCAGCCCGGCCAGGTCCGGGTCCTGCTTGAGGTCGGCGACCAGCTTCATCGTGCGGGTGACGTCCACGGTGACGAACTCGGTCACGTGGGGGGCCGTGAAGGCGCTGCTGACCATCGCCTGGGCGGTGGCCTTCCGTACGCCCTTGATCGGCACCCGGCGCTCCCGGCCGACGACGGAGGCAGGGGCCGCCTCCGCCACGGCCGCTGCGGGCTCCGCCACGGGCTCGGCCACGGCGGCGGGCGCGGGGGCCGCGGCCGCGTGGACGTCCTCGCGGGTGATGGTGCCGTCGGGGCCGGTCGGGGTGACCGCCGCCAGGTCGATGCCCAGGTCCTTGGCGAGCTTGCGGACCGGGGGCTTGGCCAGCGGGCGCGCGGCCCTGCCGTGGCCGTTCAGCTCCGCCTGAGACGGCGCGACGGCGGGCGCGGGGGCGGGCGCAGGGGCGGGCGCGGGCGCCGGTGCGGGGGCCGCCGGTGCGGGGGCCGGGGTGGGGAGCGGCTGGGCCGGGACGCCCCGGGCGGGCGCCGCCTCCAGGCCGGGCCGCGGCTTGCGCGGGCGGCGCTTGGTCGACGAGGGCGCGGCGCCGTAGCCGACCAGATTGGCCTGGCGGCCCTCTGGCTCGGCGGCCGCCTCGGCGGCCTGGGCGGTCTCGGCGGGCGGGGCGGGTTCGGCGGCGGCCGCGGCGGGCGGCGCGGGCGCGTCTCCGTCGCCCGGCCGGGTGTCCACCGCGATGATCACGGTGCCCACGTCCACCGTGGTGCCCTCGCCGAAGCGCAGTTCGTGCACCACCCCGTCGAACGGGATGGGCAGCTCGACCGCCGCCTTCGCGGTCTCGACCTCACAGACCACCTGGCCGTCGGCGACCGTGTCACCCGGCGCCACGTACCACTTGAGGATCTCCGCCTCGGTGAGTCCCTCGCCCACGTCGGGCATCTTGAACTCACGGAAGCGCTGATCGGTTGCAGCCATGGTCACGACTCTCCTCAAGCCCTTCAGTACGCCAACGCGCGGTCAACGGCGTCGAGCACCCGGTCGAGGCCCGGGAGGTATTCGTCCTCCAGCCGCGACGGCGGGTACGGGGCGTGGAAACCGCCGACCCGCAGCACCGGGGCCTCAAGCTGATAGAAGCACCTCTCGGTGATCCGTGCGGCGATCTCCGCGCCAGTTCCCAAAAAGACCGGTGCCTCGTGGACGACGACCAGCCGGCCGGTCTTCTCGACGGAACGCTGAAGGGTGTCGAAGTCGATCGGCGACATCGACCGCAGGTCCACGACCTCGAGCGACTTGCCCTCCTCGGCGGCCGCGCCGGCGGCGTCGAGCGCGACCTTGACCATGGGTCCGTACGCGGCGAGGGTCAGATCGGTGCCGGCCCGGGCCACCCGGGCGATGTGCAGCGGGTCGGGGATCGCCGCGGTGTCGACCTCGGACTTGTCGTGGTAGCGGCGCTTCGGCTCGAAGTAGATCACCGGGTCGTCGCTGCCGATGGCCTGCTGGAGCATCCAGTAGGCGTCGGAGGCGTTGGAGGGCGAGATCACCTTCAACCCGGCGACATGCGCGAACAGCGCCTCGGGCGACTCGCTGTGGTGCTCGACCGCGCCGATGCCGCCGCCGTACGGAATGCGGATGACGACCGGCATCTTGACCTTGCCCAGCGAGCGCGCGTGCATCTTGGCGAGCTGCGTGACGATCTGGTCGTACGCCGGGAAGACGAACCCGTCGAACTGGATCTCCACCACCGGGCGGTAGCCGCGCAGCGCCAGCCCGATCGCGGTGCCGACGATGCCGGACTCGGCGAGCGGGGTGTCGATGACCCGGTCCTCGCCGAAGTCCTTCTGGAGGCCGTCGGTGACGCGGAAGACCCCGCCGAGCTTGCCGACGTCCTCACCCATGATCAGGACCTTGGGGTCGTTCTCGAGCGCCGTGCGCAGCGATGCGTTGATCGCCTTGGAGAGCGACATCTTCTGGGCGGCCATCTCAGTTGCCCTCCTCGGCGGAAGCGAACGAAGCCTGGTACTCGGCGAACCGCGCGCGTTCCTCGTCGACCAGCGGGTGCCCGTCGGCGTAGATGTGCTCGAAGAGCGCCATGTCGTCGGGGTCCGGCATGGCCCGTACCGCGTCGCGCACCCGCTTGGCGAGCGCGTCGCTCTCCTCCTCGAGCTCGGCGAAGAAGGCGTCGTCCGCCAGGCCCTGCGCGGTCAGGTGGGTGCGCAGCCGCAGGATCGGGTCCTTGGTCTCCCACAGCTCGCGCTCCTCGGCCCGGCGGTAGCGGGTCGGGTCGTCGGAGGTGGTGTGGGCGCCCATCCGGTAGGTGAACGCCTCGATGAGCATGGGGCCCTGGCCGGTGCGGGCGCGCTCCAGCGCGGCCTTGGTGACCGCGAGGCAGGCCAGCACGTCGTTGCCGTCGACCCGGACGCCCGGGAAGCCGTAGCCCTGGGCGCGCTGGTAGAGGGGGACGCGGGTCTGCCGCTCGGTGGGCTCGGAGATGGCCCACTGGTTGTTCTGGCAGAAGAACACCACCGGGGCGTTGTAGACCGCGGCGAAGGTGAACGCCTCGGCGACGTCGCCCTGGCTGGAGGCCCCGTCCCCGAAGTAGGCCAGGACCGCGCTGTCCGCGCCGTCCTTGGCCACGCCCATCGCGTAGCCCGTCGCGTGCAGCGTCTGCGAGCCGATGACGATGGTGTAGAGGTGGAAGTTGTTGCTGTTGGGGTCCCAGCCGCCGTGGTTCACGCCGCGGAACATGCCCAGCAGATTCACCGGGTCCACGCCGCGGCACCAGGCCACGCCGTGCTCGCGGTAGGTGGGGAAGACGTAGTCGTCGTCCTGAAGGGCCCGGCCGGAGCCGATCTGGGCGGCCTCCTGGCCCAGCAGCGAGGCCCACAGACCCAGCTCGCCCTGGCGCTGGAGGGTGGTGGCCTCGCCGTCGAAGCGCCGGCTCAGCACCATGTCCCGGTACAGGGCACGCAGCTCTTCGGGGGTGGGGTCCAGGGAGTACTCGGGGTGTTCGACCCGCTCACCCTCGGGGGTCAGCAGCTGGACGAGCTCGGGCTGGTCGGCCGCTCGCCGCTTCGCGGTGGTGCGCTTGGCTCCGCTTCGGCGCGGTTTGCGCGCTGAAGTGCTCTCCACGGTCACTTGTGCTCCTCCGTCTGTCCGGCCCCCGGGGTCCGCCGGCGGCCAGTTGCGGCTCGCTCGCTCGGCGACAGCGCACGGGGTGGGTGCGCCGAAGACCGACCGGGCGTGACAGGTATCCCGGCGGCTGGCCCTGCAAAGGGCACGTTACCCAGTGGGTCGCATCTCTGCGAAACCCCTTCTGACCTGCAATTTTGCTTGGATTTCCAAGTAAATCGCGCAGAAGTGGAACAACCACTGGTCACAGCCCCGCAGCCCGTCGGAACAACCGCACGTTATCTCTCAGGACAACGGCGCGGAAAGACATTGAAAGACGCAAGAAGACTCGGTGTGTGAGACTGGATTCGTGCGCGAAGAAGGAAAAATCACCATTTTCCTGCTCGACGACCATGAAATCGTACGACGCGGTGTTCATGAGCTCCTCTCGGGTGAGCCGGACCTGGCGGTGGTCGGCGAGGCGGGCACCGTGGCCGAGGCCCTGGCCCGGATCCCCGGCGCGCACCCCGATGTCGCCCTGCTGGATCTCCGGCTGCCGGACGGCAGCGGCGTCGAGGTCTGCCGGGAGGTCCGCGCCCACCACCCGGAGGTGCGGTGTCTGATGCTCTCCTCCTTCGCCGACGACACCGCCCTCATCGACGCGATCATGGCGGGCGCCTACGGGTACGTCCTCAAGGACATCGGAAGCGACGAACTGCTCGCCGCCGTACGGGACGTGGCGGCGGGCCGCTCCCTGCTCGACCCGGCCGCCACGGCCCGCATGCTGGAGCGGGTGCGCGCGGGCGCGGGTGCGGGGCTGGGTACGGGCACGGGCTCGGGGATGGGCGCAGGTACGGGTACGGGCGCGGCCCGGCTCGGTGACGACCTGAGCGCCGACCTCACCGACCAGGAGCGCCGGATCCTGGTGCTGATCGGGGAGGGGCTGACCAACCGCGCGATCGGCGAGCGGCTGCATCTCGCCGAGAAGACGATCAAGAACTATGTCTCCGGGGTGCTGGCCAAGCTCGGCATGGAGCGCCGCTCGCAGGCCGCCGCGTATGTGGCCCGGTTCCAGGCCCATACACAGACCGCGCCGCAGGGCCCTTCGCAAGCCCCGGCCGAGGCCCGGAAGACCCAGCCGCAGAAGCACTGAGCGCACGCCTGCGTCAACTCGCGCCGTGGCCAACGCGTTCGTTGATCTAACATCTGGCGCGTGTCGCGCTCACATGTAACCTCCGCCGAGACAGCTCCCGACGGGGAAACCCTGAGCGCGCTGTTACGCCGCTACGACCGCACCGGCGAGGCGGTGTCCTGCGAGCGCGTCGCCGAGGGCCTGCTCAACCGCGGCTACCGGCTGGCCACCACCCGCGGCCGGTTCTTCCTCAAGCACCACCTGGACGGGGACCACGCCGCCATCGCCCGCCAGCACCGGGTGACCCAGCTGCTGGAGACCCTGGGGGTGCCCGTCGCCCCGCCCGTCCCCGACGCCGAAGGCCGCACCGTCGTGGTCATCGGCGGCCGCTGCTACGCCCTGCACCCCTGGGTCGACGGGCGGCACCGCGTCGGCGGCGAGCTGACGCCCGCCCAGTCCTGGCGGCTGGGCGGGCTGCTCGGGCTCGTCCACACCTGTCTGGAGGAGGTCGTGGAGGCCCGCGCCGCCGACCGGCAGCCCCCCGAGTCCTCCGCCGACCCCGAGTACACCTTCACGCTCATCGACCGGCTGCTCGTCCTCGCCCGCGGCAGCCGCCGGCACGACAGCTTCGACGGGCTGGCCGAGCACCGCCTGATCGAACGGCGCGCCCTGCTGGAGCGGCACGCGCACCGCCGCCCGGAGGCCGACGCCATCCCGGCCACCGGCTGGGTCCACGGCGACTTCCACCCGCTCAACCTGCTCTACCGCGACACGGAACCGGCCGCGATCGTCGACTGGGACCGGCTCGGGGTGCAGCCCCGCGCCGAGGAGGCGGTCCGCGCCGCCGCGATCTTCTTCGTACGGCCGGACGGCCCGCTGGAGCTGGACAAGGTGCGGCCGTACGCGCGGGCGTACCGCTGCGAGACGGGCGCCGGGGCCGACGAGATGGCGGCGGCCGTGCACCGGGTGTGGTGGGAGCGGCTCAACGACTTCTGGATGCTGCGCTGGCGCTACCAGGACGGGGACCGGCGCGCCGATCCGCTGTTCCCCGCGGCGGCGGCCCTGGCGGTGTGGTGGACGCGGGAGTACGAGGCGGTCCGCGACGCCTTCTGCGGCTGAGCGGCGCCCGCCGGGCAGCCGCGGCAGGGAGCAGTGGACCCTGCCGGGCGGGCCCTGCCGGACGGCCCCGACCGGTCGGTCTCCGGTCAGCCCACCCCGACCCCGCCGGTGGCCGGGTCGGTGGTCTCGGGGTCGGTCGGGTCGCTCGTCGGCGGGGTGGTCGGCGGGGTGGTCTCGCCGCCGCCGCCCGGGGTGGTCTCGGTGTCGGTCGGGTCGGTGGTGGGCGCGTCGGTCTCCGTGTCCGGCGGGGGCGTGGTGGCGCTCTCGCTGTACGTGGGCGACGAGGGCTCCGCAGGACCGGTGTAGCCGCCCGTGTCCCCGGAGGTCTCGGTGGGCCCGCTCGACGCCGTCGTCTCGTCCGACGGCTCATCGGTCGGCTTCTTCGTGGGCGTCTGGCTGGTCGACGTCTCGCTCTTGCCCGGCTGCTTCTTGTTGTCGTCGCCGCCCTGGTTTATCGCGAAGGCGACACCGACCGCGATGGCGATCACCGCGAGCACGGCCAGCAGCCACATCCGGCCACGGCCGCGGCGGCCGGAACCGTCGTCGTAGCCACCGTCATAGCCGCCGTCGTCGCGGCGCCCGCCCGGCAGGATCGGCTGCTGGCTGGTGTCGCCGTGCCCCGGGTGCGGCATGGCGGTCGTGCCGGCCATGCCCATGGCGCCGGTGGAGCCGCCCAGGTGCTGGGTGACCGGGCCGGTGCTCCAGGTGCCGGTGTGGCCGCCCGCCTCGGTCAGCATCTGGAGGGCGTACTGGATCAGACCGCGCATCTCCTCGGCGCTCTGGAAGCGGTCGTCCGGGTCCTTGGCCAGCGAGCGCATCACGAGCCCGTCGAGCTCCGGCGCCACGGCGCCCCCGGAGATCTCCGACGGCGGCACCGGCATGTCCTGAACATGCTGGTAGACCACCGAGAGCGGGGTCTCGCCGACGAACGGCGGGCGCAGCGCGAGCAGCTCATAGAGCAGACAGCCCGTGGCGTAGAGGTCGGAGCGGTGGTCGACGGCCTTGCCGAGCGCCTGCTCCGGCGAGAGGTACTGCGGGGTGCCCATGACCATGCCGGTCTGGGTCATGGTGGAGGCGGCCCCGTGCAGGGCGCGGGCGATGCCGAAGTCCATCACCTTGACGGCGCCGCTGTGGGTGATGATCACGTTCGCCGGCTTGATGTCGCGGTGCACGATGCCGTGCTGGTGGCTGTAGGCCAGCGCCTCCAGCACCCCCGAGACGATGATCAGCGCCTGGTCCGCGGGCGGCGCCTCGGCGCTCACCAGGAGATCGCGGATCGTACGGCCCTCGACCAGCTCCATGACGATGTACGGCACGGTGCTCTGAATGGACCCGGGCTGCCCGACGATGTCCTCGCCGGAGTCGTAGACCGCGACGACGGCGTGGTGGTTGAGCCCGGCGACCGACTGGGCCTCGCGGGTGAAGCGGGCCTTGGAGACCGGGTCCTCCGCCAGGTCGGCGCGGAGCAGCTTCACCGCGACCGTACGGCCGAGCCGCACGTCCTCCGCCGCGAACACCTCGGCCATGCCGCCGCGGCCGAGCCGGCTGGTGAGTCGGTAGCGGCCGTCGCCGACCAGGCCGCCGTTACCCCACGCCTCGGGTGAGTCCGGCATTCCGGCCCCGGTGGCGTCAGGTTCGGAGGGCCCCTGGGCGCCGCTCTGGGTCTGTGCCATCGGTCCTCGCCGTCTGATCTGGGTGGGGGTCTCATCGCGATCGCCCCGCTCGCGGGCGGTACGGTTTGCTGCTAGAGCACGCTACAGGGTTCGTGCCGCGCACCGGTTCGTGATGGACCGGCCATCAAACCTGCTGTAGGTGAGGCCATGCAAATCGCGTGACGGGTTCTTGCACATCCGGTCACGGAACGGGCACGCCGCTTGACGTGTCCGTGGCCTGGGGCAGACTGGGCCGGGGTATCGAGTCAAAGAAGATCATCAGTGGGTCGGAACGTGCGCGTCAAGCTAGTGAGTGCGCCGAGGGGGACGTAAGAAATGAGCCAGCAGGGCGCACCGGGCCGGTACGAGGGGAAATCGCTCGCGGGCGGCCGCTATCAGCTGCGGGACCTGCTCGGCGAGGGCGGTATGGCCTCCGTCCACCTGGCCTACGACAGCGTTCTCGACCGCCAGGTCGCGATCAAGACCCTGCACACCGAACTGGGCCGTGAGCAGTCCTTCCGCGAGCGCTTCCGCCGCGAGGCCCAGGCCGTCGCCAAGCTGACCCACACCAACATCGTCTCGGTCTTCGACACCGGCGAGGACACGATCGACGGCTCCGTGATGCCGTACATCGTCATGGAGTACGTGGAGGGCCAGCCGCTGCGCTCCGTGCTCGACGCCGATGCCCGGCAGTACGGCGCGATGCCCACGGAAAAAGCGCTGAAAATCACCGCTGACGTGCTGGCCGCGCTGGAGATCAGCCACGAGATGGGGCTGGTCCACCGCGACATCAAGCCCGGTAACGTGATGATGACCAAGCGTAATGTGGTCAAAGTCATGGACTTCGGCATCGCCCGCGCCATGCAGTCCGGCGTGACCTCCATGACCCAGACCGGCATGGTCGTCGGCACCCCGCAGTACCTCTCGCCCGAGCAGGCCCTCGGCCGCGGCGTGGACGCGCGCAGCGACCTCTACTCGGTCGGCATCATGCTCTTCGAGCTGCTGACGGGCCGGCTGCCGTTCGACGCGGACTCGCCGCTCGCCATCGCGTACGCGCACGTCCAGGAGGAGCCGGTCGCGCCCTCCACGATCAACCAGTCCATTCCCCCGGCGGTGGACGCGCTGGTCGCCCGCGCGCTGAAGAAGAACCCGAACGAGCGGTTCCCCAACGCCGAGGCGATGCGCGACGAGTGCGCCCGGGTCTCCCGCACCGGACAGACCGGCGCCAACCCGATCATCATCAGCGGCGGCCCGCCGGCCCGCAGCGGCTCCGGCGTGGGCTCGGCCGTCTTCCCGCCGATCGACCAGCACACCCCCGGCCCGGGCATGGGGAGCGTCCAGACCCCGTACCAGCCGCAGTCCTCCGGCGGGTTCGGCGGCTTCGGCCCCTCCACCCCGCCGCCGCCCAACCAGCCGATGGCGCAGGGGGGCTACAGCACCCCGGCCCCGGCCCCGGCGCAGACCCCGCCCCCCGGGCCGTACGCGCAGGGCGGCGCCCAAACCCCGCCGCCGTACACCGTCTCGCCGGCCTCGGCCCCGTCCTCGGGGGGCGGCCAGGGCGGCGACAACGGCAACAAGCGCGTGATCATCGGCTCGGCGGTCGTCGCGGCGATCGCGGTCGTCGCGGTGGTCCTGGTCATCGCCCTCAGCGGAGGCAGCGGCGGATCCGACGACCAGCAGGCGCGCGACGACGGCAAGGACACCAAGTCCGCCTCGTCGTCGGCGCCCCCGTCCGGATTCCGCGAGGGCGACAAGACCAAGACCATCGACGCGTCGAAGTGCACCGACGCCTCGGAGTCCTACGACCAGAAGGGTGCCTACAACGTGCCCGACTTCCAGAACCTCTACATCGACTCGGTGAAGAAGTGCATCCGCGCCGCGGGCTGGAAGTACAACGTGGTCACCGAGGACGAGAACCTGTGGGGCAAGGGCACCGTCCTCAACTACACGTACCGCAACTACGAGGCGTACGACCCGAAGACCGACACCATCGAGCTGACCGTCTCCTCGGGGATGCCGGGCTGATCGTCGTCATCTGACGTCGTCGGCTGATCGTCGTTTCTGGGGAAGGGGCCCGGCATCCGCCGGGCCCCTTCGCCGTCACAGCGCCGTGAACCCCGTCCGCCAGGTCGGATGCAGCGGCCGCCAGCCGGGCCGGCGGCGGGCGAGGGTGTTGTCGGCCCCCCGCTCCCAGCCCTCCCGACCGCCGTCCGCGGCGGGGGCGGGCGGCGGCGCGCCCACGGCGGCCGCGAACGCCGGCAGCCACGCGCGGGCCGGGGCCGGTTCGTCGTCCACGATGTTGACGGTGCCGGTCGGCCAGTCCAGCGCCGCCACCGCGGCCCGGGCCGCGTCCTCGACATGGACGAACGAGCCGACCGCGTCGCCCGCCACGGGCAGGCCGACCAGCGCCGCCGCCTGATCCCTCGCCGAATCTCCCGCCGGATCCCCCGCCGCCTGCTCGCCGCGCAGCGCCGCGTCCAGCGGCCCGCCCCGCGCGTACCAGGTGCCGGGGCCGTAGAACGTCCCGTAGCGCAGCACCACATGCGTCCCGATCTCCGCGGCGGCCTCCTCCAGCGCCCGCAGGCTGTCGACCATCCCGGCCCGCGGCGGCTCCGCTTCCAGGTCGAGCGGGGTGCTTTCGCCGGCCGGGGTGTCGCCGGGCGCGTAGGCCCAGGAGATGGACTGGGCGACGATGCGCCTGACCCCAGCGCGCTTGGCTGCGTCGACGAGGTGGCGGGTGCCCTCCCTGCGGATCCGCCCGTTCTCCGCGCGGTCGCCGTTCGCCAGGGCGGTCAGCTGGTGGACGACCGCGTCGGGGGCGGCGTCCGCGACCGCGCGCACGGCCGAGGCCCCCTGCGCGCGCAGCCGCTCCGCCCCCTCCCCGGTCCGCGTGGCGCCGGTGACCTCGTGCCCCGCCGCCACGAGAAGCGGGACGAGACGGCGGCCGACCGCGCCGGTGGCTCCCGCGACGAAGACGCGCATGGTGGTCCTACCTCTTTCTGCTTTCTGCTTTCTGCCGTGGACTGTCGGCCCAGGTTAGAAAGCGGCCGGATCGCTGTCAGGGGACAATCCGGGGGCGCGGCGATGGGCCACTTGCGCCCACTTAAGGCGACGGGCCGTTCCCGGGACTCGGAGTCCCCGGAACGGCCCGCCGTAGTAAAGGTGGCCTATAGACAGTGGCTTACAGATACGGACCCGAACGCGCACCGCCGTGCTGCGGCCCGCCCTCCCCGTCCTCGCCGCCGAAGCCCGGCGGCAGGGCCCGGCGCATCTGCTCCAGCTGCGCACGCGCCGCCATCTGCTGGGCGAACAGCGTCGTCTGAATGCCGTGGAACAACCCTTCGAGCCAGCCGACCAACTGGGCCTGGGCGATGCGCAGCTCGGCCTCGGTCGGGACCGCCTCGTCGGTGAAGGGGAGCGAGAGGCGTTCCAACTCGCCGATCAGCTCGGGCGCGAGGCCGTCCTCCAGCTCCTTCACCGAGCTGGAGTGGATCTCTTTGAGCCGGACCCGGCTGGCCTCGTCGAGAGGCGCCGCGCGGACCTCCTCCAGGAGCTGCTTGATCATGCTGCCGATGCGCATGACCTTGGCCGGCTGTTCGACCATGTCCGTCACGGGAACCTCGCGCGACTCGTCGTCACCGCCGCCGTCGCCGGGAGCGCTGCCGAGGGCCATGCCGTCCGGACCGACGACCAGGACGTGCGGGCTCTCCTGCGATCGTTCGTTCATCGGCTGGTTCATACCCCCATTGTTCCGCACGTACAGACGTACGGAGGGGGCGGGTGACCAGGATTCGGGCACCGCTCCCCGGGGCGGCCGCCGCACCGCTTCCCGGGCGCCCGGCCTCGCCGCCACCGGGCTCGCCGCCGCCGGGCTCGCCGCCGGGCTCAGTGGCGGCGCAGCCGCAGGCCCAGGAACGCCAGCCCGAGGCCCAGGCCCATCAGTGCCAGGCCGGTGCCCATCGGCAGCACGCGCAGCGCCCGCCCGGTGGGCACCGCGTCGTTCGGTTCGGCGTCGTACGCGTCCTGTGGCTGCCGCGCGGCGGGGGTGGTCGCCGCGCTGGGCACGGGCGTCGCGGGGCCGTCCGGCCGGCCGGGCCGCCGGGACGGTACGGGCGCGGCCGACGCGGCGGGCGGGACGACATCGGGCTCCTCGGTGCGCCCCGGGTGCGCCCGGCCCTCCCCGGCGCGGGTCCCGGCCAGCTCGTCATCGTCGGCGCGCGCCACCGGCGCGGCCACCACCGCCACACCGGCCATCACCAGCACCACCGGCAACGTGCGCAGCGTACGGAGCTCAGGTCTCACGGCCGTCACCCTCCCGTGCCGAGCCGTCGCGTGACGTATCCAGCGTCACACGACGGCATGGGCACGGCATCCGGGACCGCCCGGCGCCTGGACCGTGTCCGGCGGATCTTGACGCCTGGCGCTGCCCCGGACCTCGGGGTCCGGGGGCGAAGCCCCTGCCACGCGGCGGAGCCCCGCGCGGCGGAGCCGCACATCGGCAGGGGCTCGACACTGCGGGAAGGGGCGGGTGGGGAAAGATCCGCGGACTGGGCCTAGACCGTCAGCAGTACCTTGCCGACGTGCCCGCTCTGCTCGAGCACGCGGTGCGCCTCGGCCGCCTCGCGCATCGGGATCGTACGGTCGACGATGGGCCGCACCCGGCCGCTCTCGACGAGGGGCCAGACGTGCTCGCGCACCGCCGCGACGATCGCCGCCTTCTCCGCGAGGGGGCGGCTGCGCAGGCTGGTGGCCATCACGGCGCCGCGCTTGGCCAGCAGCGCGCCGAGGTTCAGCTCGGCCTTCGCCCCGCCCTGGAGGCCGATGATCGCCAGCCGCCCGTTGGTGGCGAGCGCGGCCACGTTCTGGGCGAGGTACTTCGCGCCGACGATGTCCAGGATCACGTCCGCCCCCGCGTTCTGGGTGGCCTTGCGCACCTCCTCGACGAAGTCCTGCTCGTGGTAGTCGATCAGGATGTCGGCGCCCAGCTCACGGCAGGCCGCCAGCTTCTCGGCGCTGCCCGCCGTGACCGCGACCCGCGCGCCGACCGCCTTCGCGAGCTGGATCGCCATGGTGCCGATGCCACTGGAGCCGCCGTGTGCCAGCAGGGTCTCGCCCGGCCGGAGATGGGCGATCATGAAGACGTTCGACCACACGGTCGCGGTCACCTCGGGGAGGGCGGCCGCGGTGACCAGGTCGACGCCGGGCGGCGCGGGCAGCAGCTGCCCCGCGGGCACCGCCACCTTCTCGGCGTATCCGCCGCCCGCGAGCAGCGCGCACACCTCGTCGCCGACCGACCAGCCGCTGACGCCGGGGCCCAGCGCCGCGATCCGGCCCGAGCACTCCAGGCCGGGGTAGTCGGGGGCGCCGGGGGGCGGGGGGTAGTGGCCCTGGCGCTGGAGCAGATCGGCGCGGTTCACGCCGCCGGCCACGACCTCGACCAGGACTTCGCCCTCGCCGGGTACGGGATCGGGGACCTCCGCCCACACGAGGGCGTCGGGGCCGCCGGGTTCGGGGATGGTGATCGCATACATGGCGGCGAGGCTACTGCCTGGGGTCCGCGCCCGGCGCGGGGCGCGAGGGCACGATGTCAGGGCGGTTCGGCCGCCCTCCCCCACCCCGCCCCTTCCCACAGTGTCGATCTGCGGCTCCACCGCCGGGGGCTCCACCGCCGGGGGCTCCACCGCCGGGCGGGGCGCCGCCACCGGGGCGGGCCTCCGGCACCGGGGCGGGGCTCCGGCACCGGGCGGGGCTCCGGGGTCCAGGGGCGGAGCTCCCCACGCGGCGGAGCCGCACATCGGCAGGGGCCGGGAAGGGGCGGGGTGGGGAACAGCGTCGATGTGCGGCTCCGCCACGTGTCCGCCGGACACCCCCGACGATCTAGACGGTCCAGACCGTCGGGGCGGTCACAGGAGGTGCCCCGGGCCGACCGCCGGGTCTCCCGGGCCGCCCGCCGCCGAGGGCCACGCCGCGGACCAGGGCAGATCCAGGACCTCGACCTCGCTCCCCCGGTCCGCGCCGCCGGGCGGGATGACGGCCAGGCCGTCCGCGACGGCGACCCCGCGCAGCATGGCCGGGCCGTTGAAGCGGAGCGGAAGCGCCTCGTCGCCCCGGAAGACCACCGGGACCAGTCGGGTGTCGCGCGGATGGCCCTGGACGGCGGCGGCCAGCGGGGCCGGGCAGGGGGTGGCCGCCGGGCGGCCCGTGAGCGTGCGCAGCAGCGGCTCGGCCAGGGTCAGCAGGCCGGACACGGCGGCCAGCGGATTGCCCGGCAGCCCCACGAGGTGCTTCCCCAGGGCCAGGCGGGCCAGCAGCATCGGGTGGCCGGGGCGCACCGCCACCCCGTCGACCAGCAGCTCGGCGTCCAGCCGGCGCAGCGTGGGGTGGACGTGGTCGACGGGGCCGGCGGCCGTACCGCCGGTGGTCAGCACGACGTCGGCGGAGGATCCGGCCACGGCGGCGTACAGCGCCTCCGCGTCGTCGCCCAGCCGGCGGGTCGCCGTCGGCTCGGCGCCGAGCGCGCGCAGCCAGGGGGCGAGCATCGGGCCGAGCGCGTCGCGGATGCGCCCGTCGTGGGGGAGGCCCTCGCGCAGCAGTTCGTCGCCGAGGACCAGGATCTCGACGCGGGGCCGGGGCACGGTCGGCAGGTCGTCGTACCCGGCGGCGGCGGCCAGGCCCAGTATCACGGGGGTGACCAGGGCGCCCGCGGGGAGCAGGAGATCGCCGCTGCGGCACTCCTGGCCTCGGGGGCGGATGTCCTGACCGGGGGTGACGGGGTGGCCGGGGGCGGCGTACAGCCAGCCGTCGCCCGCGGTGCCGTGTTCGGTGCGGAGCACGGCGGTGGCGCCGGGCGGGATGCGGGCGCCGGTGGCGATGCGGATCGCGTGGCCGTCGGGGAGCGGGTCGCTCTCGGCGTGGCCGGCCAGGATGGACTGCTCGCCGGCGGGGAGCCGCCAGGGGCCGGGGCCGGCGAGGGCCCAGCCGTCCATGGCGGAGGTGTCGAAGGACGGCAGGTCGGTGAGGGCGGTGAGGGGCGCGGCCAGGACGTGGCCGACGGCCTCGGCGAGCGGCCGGGCAAGGGGGGGTCCGTTGAGGGTGGTGGTGGGCGACGGGCGGGATTTCCGGGGGGCGCGGGCCGCGATCGCGCGGGCGTCGGGCCAGGTGGTGGCGGGCCGGTGGCGGGCGGGGGCGCCGGAGGGCCGTCGCGCCCGCGGCGCCCGGTCGCGCGGCACCGTGGTCCATGGGTCGGTCCACTCGGGCTTCTCGGGCTTCTCGGGGTGGCCGCGGCTCTCGAGGTCATCGGCGTGATCGACGCCTTCGGCGTCGTCGGCGTCGTCGCGGTGAACGGGCCCCTCGGCCCAGGTCTCGGCGCGCCGCGTGTACGGACCCTGGTCCTTCGCCAGCGCCAGCGCCTCGTCTAGCTCGCGGTCCAGCGCGTCGCCGCCGCGGGGGTCCCGGTCCGTCATCCCGTCGACTCGGCCTCTTCGGCCCAGCGGGCGGCGAGCGCGGCCGCCTTGCCGGTGGCGGTGGCCAGCGCCTCGGGGCCGCCGCCCTGCTGGGCGGCCGCGTAGCCGACGAGGAAGGTGGTCAGCGGCGCGGCGGGCCTGGCGACGCCGTGCGCCGCGTCCCGGGCGAGGTCGAGAAGGGCGGAGACATCGACATCGAGGTCGATGCCCAGCTCGGCCTTCACTGCGGCGATCCATTCATCCAACACGTGTCCATGCTCCCTGATCCGTGCGCGGGCGGTGGTGATGTCCTCCCAGGTGTCGCAGTCGAAGGAGGCGGTGGGGTGGTGCAGCCGGGCGAGGGTCAGCTCGGCGGTGAGCAGCCGCAGGGGCAGCCCGGCCAGCCCGCCGTGCTCGGCCGCGAGCAGCGCGATCTCCCGGCGCAGCGGCTCGGCGCGGTACGCCGCGACCAGGGGCTGTTCGCGGCCGCCGGAGTCGGTGAGCAGCACCCCTTCGGCCTGCCCGAGGCCCTGGACGAGCGCCCCGACGGTGTCGTCGGTGAGGAACGGCAGATCCGCGGAGAGCACGAGGACGACGGGCGCCGTGGTCCGGCGCACCCCGGCGTCGACGGCCGCGACCGGCCCGCCGCCGGGCGGCTCCTCGCGGGTCCAGTCCACGGGCCGCGCGGTCGGTCTGCGCGGCCCGACGACGACGGTCCGGCCGGCGCCCCGGCAGGCGCCGAGCACCCGGTCCAGCAGCGGCCGGGCCCCGACCCGCAGCGCCGGCTTGTCCGCGCCGCCCAGCCGCCGGGCGGCGCCTCCGGCCAGGATCACAGCGTCATACGTCACCCCATGAGTATGTCCCCGTGACAGCCGGTGCAGACCCCGAGGGCGGCTTCCCGGACGGCCCCGCTACAGCGACCGCAGCAGCACCGCCGGGTGTTCCACGCAGTCGGCCACATAGCGCAGGAAACCGCCCGCGGTGCCGCCGTCGCAGACCCGGTGGTCGAAGGTGAGCGACAGCTGCACCACCTGCCGTATCGCCAGCTGGTCCTGGTGCACCCACGGCTTCGCGGCTATCCGGCCGACGCCGACCATCGCGGCCTCGGGGTGGTTGATGATCGGCGTCGAGCCGTCGACCCCGAAGACGCCGTAGTTGTTGAGCGTGAAGGTGCCTCCGGTCAGCTCTCCGGGGGAGAGGGTGCCGGAGCGGGCGGCCTCGGTGAGGCGGGTCATCTCGGCGGACAGCCCGGCCGTGTCGCGGGCGTGCGCGTCACGCACCACGGGGACCACCAGGCCGCGGTCGGTCTGCGCGGCGAAGCCGAGGTGGATCTCGGCGCGGCGGGTGATCTCGCCTTCGCTGACCGTCGCGTTCAGCTCGGGGTGGCGGGCGAGGGCCGCCGTGCAGATGCGGGCCAGGACGGCGAGCAGGGAGATCTTGGGCCCGGCCGCGTTCATGGCCGCGCGGGCGGCCAGCAGCTCGGTCGCGTCGGCGTCCACCCAGCAGGTCGCGTCGGGGATCTCCCGCCGGCTGCGGGCCAGTTTCTCGGCGCCGCGCACGCCCCGCACCACGACGCGCTTCCCGTCGGCCGGACGCGCGGCCGGGGCCTGCGGGGCCGGTGCCGCCTTCGCGGCTTCCGTGACCTGTGCGGCCTGTGCGGCCTGCGCGGCCTGCGCTGCCTGCTCCACGTCTGCGCGCAGGATCAGGCCGTCGGGTCCTGAGCCGCGCAGCTCGCTCAGGTCCAGCCCGTGCTCGCGGGCCAGCCGCCGGACGATCGGCGAGATGACGGGAACCGGGCCGTCGCCGCGCCGGCCGGGCGCCGACGACCGCGCCACCCCGTCGGCGACCTGGCCCGGCCCCGGCGCGGACGGTGCCGGGCGCGCGGCCACCGGGCCGGAAGCCGGCGGCGGCGCAGGGCTCCCGGCCGGGGCGGGCGCCGCCGGGGAGGCCGGGTCCGGCGGGGCCGGACGGACGCGGCGGCGCCGGCCGGCCGGGGCCGAAGTGCCATAGCCGACCAGCACATTGCCGGACCCTTCCCCGGCCGCCGGGGGCGGGCTCTCGGCTCTCGGGGGCGGGCCCTCGGCCGTCGGGACGGCGACCGTCAGCAGCGGCGCCCCGACCGGCAGTTCGGTGCCCTCCTCGCCGAAGCGCGCGGTCACCACCCCGCCGTACGGACAGGGCACGTCCACCATCGCCTTGGCGGTCTCGACCTCCACGACCGGCTGGTCGACCGCGACGACATCGCCGACCTCCACCAGCCAGCGCACGATCTCCGCCCCGGTGAGCCCCTCTCCCAGGTCGGGCAGGGTGAACTCGCGCACCTCGGCCATCACACCGCCCTCCCCTCGGTCCACTCCGACTCCCACTGGAGCCGGGCCACCGCGTCCAGCACCCGGTCGACGCCGGGCAGATGGTGCCGCTCCAGCATCGGCGGCGGGTAGGGGATGTCGAATCCGGCCACGCGCAGCACCGGCGCCTCCAGGTGGTGGAAGCAGCGCTCGGTGATCCGGGCGGCGATCTCCCCGCCGGGGCCGCCGAAGCCCGTGGCCTCGTGGACGACGACGGCCCGCCCGGTCCGGCGGACGGAGGCGCACACCGTCTCGTCGTCGAAGGGCACCAGCGAGCGCAGGTCGACGACCTCCAGGTCCCAGCCCTCGGCCGTGGCCGCCTCGGCGGCCTCCAGACAGACCGGCACCGAGGGCCCGTACGAGACGAGGGTGGCGGCCCGGCCGCCGCCGGCCGGGCGCCGCACCACGGCGCGGCCGATGGGGGCGACCTCCTCGGGGTGGTCGGGGGACCACTCGGCCTTGGACCAGTAGAGCCGCTTGGGTTCGAGGAAGACGACCGGGTCGTCGGAGGCGATGGCGGCGCGCAGCAGCCCGTATGCGTCGGCGACGGTGGCCGGGGCGACCACATGGAGGCCGGGCGTCGCCATGTAGTACGCCTCGGAGGAGTCGCTGTGGTGCTCCACGCCGCCGATGCCGCCGCCGTAGGGCACCCGCACGGTGATGGGCATCGGCAGGGCGCCACGGGTGCGGTTGCGCATCCTCGAGACATGGCTGACGAGCTGCTCGAAGGAGGGGTAGGCGAACGCGTCGAACTGCATCTCGACGACGGGCCGCAGCCCGTACATGGCCATGCCGACCGCGGTGCCCAGGATGCCGGCCTCCGCGAGCGGGGTGTCCGTGCAGCGGTCGTCGCCGAACTCCTTCGCGAGCCCGTCGGTGACCCTGAAGACGCCGCCCAGCGTGCCCACGTCCTCGCCGAGGACGTGGACGGCCGGGTCGGCGGCCATCGCGTCGCGCAGCGCGCGGCCCAGGGCCTGGGCCATGGTGGCGGGTTTGACCGCGGTCGCCGTCATCGCTCGCCCTCCTCGGCGCCGAGCTCCGCGCGCAGAAGCTCAGCCTGCTCGCGCAGCTGGCCGGTCTTCTCCGCGTAGACGTCCGCGAAGAGGTCCATCGGTTCCAGGGGCGGGTCCTGGTGCATCCGCGTCCGCAGATCGGCGGCCAGCCGCTCGGCGGCCTCGCGTGCGGCCCGCACGGTCTGGTCGTCGAGCAGGCCGCGGGCGCGCATGGCCTCCTCCAGCAGGTCGATCGGGTCGTGTGCGCGCCAGGCCGCCACCTCGGCGTCGGAGCGGTAGCGGGTGGCGTCGTCGGCGTTGGTGTGGGCGTCGACGCGGTAGGTGACGGCCTCGACGAGGGTGGGGCCGCCGCCCGCGCGCGCCCGGCGGACGGCCTCGCCCAGGACCTGGTGCACGGCCGCCGCGTCATTGCCGTCGACCAGCCGGCCGGGCATGCCGTATCCGACGGCCTTGTGGGCGAGGGAGGGGGCGGCGGTCTGTTTGGCGAGCGGGACGGAGATCGCGAAGCCGTTGTTCTGGATGAGGAAGACGACGGGGGCCCGCCATACCGCGGCGAAGTTGAGCGCCTCGTGGAAGTCGCCCTCGCTGGTGCCGCCGTCGCCGACCAGGGCGAGCGCCACCACGTCGTCTCCCTTGAGGCGGGCCGCGTGTGCCAGGCCCACCGCGTGCGGCAGCTGGGTGGCCAGCGGGGTGCTCAGCGGGGCCACCCGGTGGTCGCGCGGGTCGTAGCCGGAGTGCCAGTCGCCGCGCAGCAGGGTGAGGACCTGCACCGGGTCGATGCCGCGGACGACGGCGGCCAGGGTGTCGCGGTAGCTGGGGAAGAGCCAGTCCTGCTCGCGGAGCACGAGCCCGGCGGCGACCTGGCAGGCCTCCTGACCGGTGGAGGAGGGGTAGACGGCGAGCCTGCCCTGCCTGGTCAGGGCGGTGGCCTGCGCGTTGTACCGGCGGCCGCGGACCAGCTCTCGATGGAGCCGGGTCAGCAGGGCGGGATCGATGTCGGCCGCGGCGTCGGTGCCCAGCAGGCGGTACGGCTCCGCGTCGGGCAGCAGCGGGGCGGCGTCGACGCGGGGCTGCCAGGCGGGCGGGGGAGTGGGTCGATAGGCACCGGGCTGCTCAAGGACCGTCATGGCGCGACCTCCTGCGGACAGGGAGCTGATGGGGCGGGCGAACCCCTCCCTACCGATTGTTCGGTCGTTGACGCATTTTGGCTACAGGCGGCCTCAGCCTGTGGACAAACGGTTCAGCACCGCATGAGATGTGGCCAGGACGTCCATGAAGGGGAGGCGGGGCGGTATGCGGGGCGAACAGATGGCCAATCCGGACGACACGCCCCCGGCCCGTCCCCTGGATCCGATCGACCGCGACATCCTCCGCATGCTCCGGGCGGACGGCCGGGCCTCGATACGCTCCGTCGCCGAGCGGGTGCATGTCTCGCGCGCCAACGCCTACGCGCGTATCAACCGCCTCATCGACGACGGGGTGATCCGCGGCTTCAGCGCCCGGGTGGATCAGGAGCGGGCCGGGCAGGGCTCCTCGGCGTACATCACCCTGAAGATCGTGCAGAACTCGTGGCGCACGGTCCGCGAGCAGCTCAGGCAGCTTCCGGGCGCCGCTCATATCGCCCTGGTCAGCGGGGACTTCGATGTGCTGCTGCTGGTCCACACCGAGGACAACCGCTCGCTGCGCGAGCTGGTCCTCACCCGCATCCAGGCCATACCGGAGGTGCTGAGCACCCGCACGCTGCTGGTCTTCGAGGAGACCGACCTCGACACCGAGCTCTAGACAACCGAGCTCTAGACCAGGGAGACGCGCAGCCCGGCGAACGCCGTGCGGACCACCGCGTCGGCCACCTCGTCCGCGCTCACGGCCCCGCCCCGGCCCGGCCGGTACCACTCCACAATCGAGTTGATCATGCCGAAGAGCAGCCGGGTCGCCAGCCGGGCGTCCACGTCGGGCCGCAGGTCCCCGTCGGTCACGGCCTGCTTGAGCAGCGCGGCGACCTCGTGGTCGAACTCCCGCCGCCGGGCCATGGCCCACCGTTCGGTGTCCGTGTTCCCGCGCACGCGCAGCAGCAGAGTGACGTACGGCAGCTCCGCCATCAGCACCTCGGCGGTGCGCCGGGCCACGTGCTCCAGCCGCTCGACCGCCCGTCCGTCGCGCGCGCCCGGCTCGCCGAGGATGCCGAACAGTCCGTCGAGGGCGCGGCTTATGGCCAGCCTCAGCAGCTCCTCCTTGCCCTTGACGTGGTGGTAGATCGACGACTTGGAGATCCCGGCCGCACGTGAGAGGTGCTCCATGGAGGTGCCGTCGTAGCCACGCTCGTTGAACACCTCCACGGCGACCGCGAGCAGCGATTCGGGCGTATAGGTGTCGCGCTTCGACATGGTCATGATGAGAACAGTTCTTCTTCGGCGGCCGCGCGCCGCATCAGCGGTTGGGACGGGGCATAGCGCCCGGTGGGATAGGCCTGGTGAAGGTTCAACATTACGTCGCGCACCCAGCGCGCGCCGAGCTCACTCCCCCAACGCAGCGGCCCGCGCGGGTAGTTCACCCCCAGCCGCATCGCGGTGTCGATGTCCTCCGGGCTCGCCACCCGGCGGGCGGCGGCGTCCAGGGCGAAGTCGGCCAGCATCGCGACCGTACGGGCCACGATCATGCCGGGCACGTCCTCGATGACGCTGACCTGCTTCCCGAGCGCCTGGAAGAGCCCGATCGCGGACTCCAGGGCCTCGGGGGCGACGGTCTCGGCCGGGGCGAGAGCGATCCGGGTGGCGGCGCGGTAGTCCAGCGCCAGGTCGAAGCGGACACAGGGGACGGGGGAGCCCGTGGTGGCGGACGAGCCGTCGGTGAGGGCCAGCCGGGTGCCGTCGGGGAGGGCGATGAAGCCTCCGGGCGGGGCGTCGGGGTCCGGGGCCTCCCGGGTGACCGTGATGCCCGCCTCCTCGATGAGCCGCGGCAGCTCCCGGGCCGGCCCCGCTCCCTCGTGGACCGCGACCTTTTCCGGGGCCCGGCACGGCTCGGCGGTGTGCGGCTCGGGGCGCGGCGCGCCCTCGGCGTGGTCGTACCAGCCGCGGCCCGACTTGCGCCCGTACAGGCCCGCGTCGACGAGCCGCCGCTGGGCGAGGGACGGGGTGAACCTCGGGTCGTGGAACATCGCCTCCCACACCGAGCGGGTCACGGCCTCGTTCACGTCCTGGCCGATCAGGTCCGTCAGCTCGAAGGGGCCCATCGCGAAGCCGCCGCACTCGCGCAGCACGGCGTCGACGGTGGCCGGGTCGGCGGCACCCTCCTCGTGGACGCGGAACGCCTCGGCGTAGAAGGGGCGGGCGATCCGGTTGACGATGAAGCCGGGGGTGTCCGCGCAGCGCACCGGGGTCTTGCCCCAGGCCGCGACGGTCTCGTACGCCCGGTCGGCGGCCGCCTCCTCGGTGGCGAAGCCGCGCACCACCTCGACCAGCGGCAGCAGCGGAGCGGGGTTGAAGAAGTGCAGGCCCAGGAGGCGGCCGGGGCACCGCAGGGCGCCCGCGACGGCGGTGACGGACAGGGAGGAGGTGTTGGTGGCGAGCAGACAGCCGTCGGAGACGACCGATTCGAGGGCGGTGAACAGCTGCTGCTTGGCCCCCAGGTCCTCCAGGATCGCCTCGATCGCCAGCTCCGCGTCCGCCAGCCCGGCGAGCCCGGCGACCGGGGTGAGCCGGCCCAGGGCGGCGTCCCGGGCTGCGGGGGCGAGCCGGCCCTTGGCGACCAGCCTCTCCAGGCGCGCGGCGATGGCGTCGGCGGCCTGCGCGGCGCGCCCGGGGGCGGCGTCGTAGAGCCGCACGGGATGCCCGGCGACCAGCGCGACCTGCGCGATTCCCTGGCCCATGGTGCCGGTGCCGACCACGGCGACGATGCCGGCGGGGCCGGTCCCCCGGTCGATCGCAGTCATGCCGCTGATCCTCTCGGACGAAGTTATCCACAGGTGCGCCAGGCCCTCTTGTCCCGACCGATCGTTCGGTTACCCTAAGTCTGTCGTCGTTCCCAGCTCAGCTCAATCCCAGCTCGACGAGGAGTTGGTCAGTCGTGACCGCCGGACTCACCACAGCGCAGTTGACCGAGCAGCACCGCCCCACCCTCGACCAGGCTCTGGAGGCCATCCGTACCCGCGCATACTGGTCGCCGCACCCCGAGCATCCGAAGGCCTACGGAGGGGCCGACGCGAGCGGCCGGGAAAGCCTGTCCCCCGCCGACGGCCAGAGGGCGTTCGACGCGCTGCGCGGCAAGCGCTTCGAGCTGGACCAGCCCGGCACGGACGGCTGGACGGCCACCGAGACCTCGCCGTACGGCATCGGGCTGGATGTGGAGTATCCGCACCCGGACATCGAGGTGCTGCTCCCGGCGATGCGGGCCGGCATGGCGGCCTGGCGGGACGCAGGCCCCGAGGCGCGCGCCATGGTCTGCCTGGAGATCCTGGCCCGGATCGGCGCCCGGTCGCACGAGTTCGCGCATGCCGTCATGCACACCAGCGGGCAGGCCTATCTGATGGCGTTCCAGGCCGGCGGGCCACACGCCCAGGACCGCGGCCTGGAGGCGGTGGCCTATGCCTTCGCGGAGCAGACGCGCACCCCCGCGTCGGCCGAGTGGACCAAGCCGCAGGGCAAGCGCGACCCGCTGCGCCTGCGCAAGGACTTCACGGCCGTCCCGCGCGGGATCGCCCTGGTCATCGGCTGCAACACCTTCCCGACGTGGAACGGCTACCCGGGCCTGTTCGCCTCCCTCGCCACGGGCAATCCCGTCCTGGTCAAGCCCCACCCCCGGGCCGTGCTGCCGCTGGCCCTGACCGTCCGGGTGGCGCGCGAGGTGCTGAGCGAGGCGGGCTTCGACCCGAATCTGGTGGCCCTGGCCGCGGAGCGCCCCGACGAGGGCCTGGCGAAGGTCCTCGCCGTGCGCCCCGAGATCCGCATCATCGACTACACGGGCTCCACCGCCTTCGGCGACTGGCTGGAGACCCACGCCCGCCAGGCCCAGGTCTTCACCGAGAAGGCCGGGGTCAACACGGTCGTGATCGACTCCACCGACGACTACAAGGGCATGCTGGGCAATCTGGCGTTCTCCCTGTCCCTGTACTGCGGCCAGATGTGCACCACCCCGCAGAACCTGCTCATCCCGCGCGACGGCATCGCCACGGACGCCGGCCCCAAGTCGTACGACGAGGTGGTCGCCGATCTGGCGGCGGCCGTCGAGCGGCTGCTGGGCGACGACGCGCGGGCGAGCGCCCTGCTCGGCGCGATCGTGAACCCCGGGGTCACGGAGCGGCTGGAGGCCGCCCCCGGCCTCGGCGGCACCGCCCTGGCCTCCCGTCAGGTCGCCCACCCCGAGTTCCCCGAGGCCGCGGTCCGCACCCCCGTGATCGTCAAGGCCGACGGCGCCCGGAAGTTCTGGGAGCCGGCCGACGCCGAGGCGCCCTATCTGTCCGAATGCTTCGGCCCGGTGTCCTTCGCCGTGGCCATGGACTCGACGGCGGACGCGGCCGACCTGCTGCGCCGCACGATCCGCGACAAGGGCGCCATGACCGTCGGCGCGTACACCACCTCCCCAGAGGCCGAGCGGCTGGTCGAGGAGGCCTGTCTGGAGGAGTGCGCCCAGCTGTCGCTGAATCTGACCGGTGGGGTCTACGTCAACCAGACCGCGGCCTTCTCCGACTTCCACGGCACGGGCGGCAACCCCTCGGCCAACGCCGCGTTGTGCGACGGGGCGTTCGTGGCCTCCCGCTTCCGCATGGTCGAGGTCCGCCGCCCGCTGTAACACCGCCGGGCTCCGCGGCTTTCCCGGCTCACTCAGCCGCTCGCCGGAGCCTGGGCAGGCCCTCCCCAGTGGAACAGCGCCATGGCCACGCTGGTGGCCAGGTTGTAGCTGGACACCTGAGGCCGCATGGGGAGGGCCACCAGCCTGGTGGCCCGCTTGCGCACCTCCGGCGAGATCCCGTGCCGCTCGGAGCCGAACGCGAGCAGCGCGTCATCGGGGATGGCCACGGACCGGATGTCCTCCCCCTCCGGATCCAGGGCGTACAGCGGCCCGGGCGGAAGGTCGTCGCTCGGCAGCCGCTCCACCGCGGTGGCGAAGTGAAGCCCGGCGCCCGACCGGACGGCGTTCGGGTGCCAGGGGTCGATATCGCCGGTGGTGACCACCCCGGCGGCCCCGAACCCGGCGGCGAGCCGCACCACGGCGCCCACGTTCCCCAGGTTGCGGGGGTTGTCCAGCACCACGACCGGCGCGGACCTGGCGGGTCCCGTCAGCTCGTCCAGGTTCCGCCGCCGATCGGGCCTGACCGCGAGCGCGGCGACCCGGGTCGGATGGACCTTCGGCACAAGATCGCGCAGCGTCTCCGCCTCCACCTCGACGAGGCGCTCCTCGATCACCCCGGTCAGGTCGCCGGCCAGGTCGTGCGCGAGAGCGAGGGCGCCCGCCTTGTCGCTCGTGACGGCGATCCGCACCTCCGCGCCGAACCGGAGCGCGTGCTTCAGCGCATGGAAGCCGTCCAGCAGCACGGTCCCGGCGGCGGCCTCGCGCCATCGCCGTACGGCCGTCACGGCCTCGTCGTCGCTCATGCCCCTCCCTCCCGCTCAGTCTCGCTGCGCTTCAGTGCGCTGGGACACGCTCATGTCCACAGCCTACGGTCGGCCCGCGGCGCTCTCCTCCGTCCGCTGGCGCGGCAGCCCGGCCGCCCGTGCGGGCAGCCGGTCGCCGATCCGGTCGCGGATCCGGCCCGCCCGCGCACCGACCCAGCGCAGGAAGTTCGTCGGGAGGAAGATCGCATCCGCCGCGATCATGGCCAGGGAGAAGAAGGGCAACCCCAGAAGGACCGCGATCCCGAGGTGCTCCAGCACCATCACCACCAGCATCACGTTCTTCACCCGCCGGTTCAGCAGCGTGAAGGGGAACGCGACCTGCACGATGACGGTGCCATAGGTGAGCACCATGACCAGCAGGCCGCTGCCGGCGAGCACATCGGCCAGGGCGGGCCAGGGCGAGAAGTAGTCCAGGTGCAGCGGGTAGTAGAGCGCGGTGCCGTCCTGCCAGCGCGTGCCCTGGATCTTGTACCAGCCGGCCGAGGCATACAGCAGACAGACCTCGCCCATGATCACCACCAGCGCCCCGTTGTTGACGAGGTTGGCCAGGATGTCCAGGAGGGTGCGCGGCTCGCCGGGGGCGCGGCGCTGGACGAACCACCAGACGCCGTGAACGGCCCACACACCCCACAGGGCCGTGGCCCAGCCGACGCCGGGGAGGGGGCCGTAGTCCGTCCAGTCGAGGCGGGCCTCGCTGAACAGCTGCGCCCACAGCAGGGCCGACCCGGTCAGCGCCCACAGCACGATCCCGGTCGTGTCGCGCGGCGCCGGTGCCCCCGGATCGCGCCGCGCCGCGCGGCGGGCGTCCAGGGACCACACCTGCCCGCACCGGGTCAGCGTCAGATACAGCGCCGCCAGATGGATGACGTTGTCGCCGCCGTCCCCCACGAAGATGCTGCGGTTCTGCATGGAGATCACGCCCAGCATGAACAGCACGGACATCGTGCGGGTCCGCCAGCCGAGCAGGAGCAGCGCGCTGGAGACGAGGGCCAGGGCATAGACGGTCTCGAACCACAGCGCGCCGTCGGACCACATGAGCGCGCTGAAGGCCCCGTTGCCGCCGATGAACTGGCGTGCCATCTCCCAGCTCCATGGGCCCTCGGGCCCGTACAGCTCCTGGCGGTGGGGCCATTCGCGCAGCAGGAACAGCAGCCAGGTGAAGGAGAAACCGATGCGCACCACGGCGGTCTGGTACGGGCCGAGCGCGGATCCGGTGACGCGGGCGTGGGCGCGGGTGACGGCGGCCTCGACGCGGGCGGACGGCCTGGGGCGGGCCGGAGCCGGAGCCGGATCGGGAGCCGGGGGCAGGGCCGGGCGGGGCGGATGCGGGGGCGGCGGCGGGGTCGGCGGGAGAGCGGGGGTGGTCACCGGCGCTTCGCCTCCGGCAGGTCGTCGGCGGTGACCGTCCACCAGGGCAGAAGCCGGTAGCCGGGGCGGGTGTCGATCTTCTCCTCGCTCCATGGCGGGGCGGCCAGCTGCCGGGTGACCGAGCGCAGCTGGACGCGCTGCACGGTGCCGCCGTCCTGCTTCATGCCGAGGCGGAGCATCACGAGCCGCCGCAGATACTGCCCCGAGAGCTGTCCGCGCAGCCCGTTCGGCTGCTCCTCGGCGTTGTGCGAGAGGGTGTAGAACTCCCAGGCGCGGCGCAGCTGGTTCTGCTGGGTGTGGCTGGGCAGCGGATTGTGCCTGATGGCCGCGCCGTCCTGGGCCGACAGATCTCGCCACCCGGTGGTCGCGGTGCCGCCCTCGGGGGTGCGGATCTCGGCACGCGCCTGCACGGCGATGTTCTGCTGGAGCGGGTTGGGGGCGAAGAGCTTCCAGTTCCGTTCGAATTCCGGATATATGTAGTCGTCTATCGCCTCGCTGTGCTGCTTGCTGACCGTGTTGGGCGGCGAGACATTCAGGAAGGCCATCCCCAGGTGGACGGCCACGGCGGCCACGACGACGGCGAGGCCCACCGCGACCACGAGTTGCGAGGGGAGCGAGAGCGGCCCGCCGGCCCCGGTTTCCCCCGCCCCCTTCTCCTCGTACCGCCCCGTCTCCGCCATCCCCGCCCCGATTCCGTGGTCCCGGATCCGCGCTTTCCGCGGCCCTTACGCCCCGGAACGGTACCGATGAGGGCGCGCGGGGCACAGCGCTCCGGGGTTATCCACAGGCTTGACACCCTACGTTCCCCCGGCTCACCATTGAACCGAACGATCGGTCGGTCGGGCCGGGCGGCGGCCCCGGCGGGACGGCGAAGGGGCTTCGCATGACGACGATGACGGCTGACACGGAGGCGTATCAGACGGTGTTCGACGCCGCCCTGGCCGCGGAGGAGCGGATCGAGCCCCGCGACTGGATGCCCGACGCATACCGCTCCTCGCTGGTCAGACAGATGGCCCAGCACGCCCACTCCGAGATCATCGGCATGCAGCCGGAGGCCAACTGGATCACCCGGGCCCCCTCCCTGCGCCGCAAGGCCATCCTCATGGCCAAGGTCCAGGACGAGGCGGGACACGGCCTGTATCTCTACAGCGCCGCCGAGACCCTGGGCACCAGCCGCGAGGAGCTGCTCGACAAGCTCCACTCCGGCCGCCAGAAATACTCCTCGATCTTCAACTACCCCACACTGACCTGGGCCGACGTGGGCGCCATCGGCTGGCTCGTGGACGGCGCGGCGATCACCAACCAGGTGCCGCTGTGCCGCTGCTCCTATGGGCCGTACGCCCGGGCGATGGTCCGCATCTGCAAGGAGGAGTCCTTCCACCAGCGCCAGGGATACGAGCTGCTGCTGACCCTGAGCCGGGGCACCGAGGCGCAGCACGCGATGGCGCAGGACGCGGTGGACCGCTGGTGGTGGCCCTCGCTGATGATGTTCGGCCCGCCTGACGAGGCATCGGCCCACTCCGCCCAGTCCATGGCCTGGAAGATCAAGCGCCATTCGAACGACGAGCTGCGCCAGCGCTTCGTCGACATCTGCGTCCCCCAGGCCGAGGCGCTCGGCCTCACCCTCCCCGACCCCGATCTGAAGTGGAACGAGGAGCGGGGCCACTACGACTTCGGGCCGATCGACTGGGAGGAGTTCCGCGAGGTGCTCAGGGGAAACGGGCCGTGCAACGCCCAGCGCATATCCCAGCGGCGCCGGGCCCATGAGGAAGGCGCCTGGGTGCGCGAGGCGGCCGCGGCCTACGCGGCCAAGCAGGGAAAGGCCGGCGCATGAGCGGCGACACCAGCGGTGAGTGGCCCCTGTGGGAGGTATTCGTGCGCGGCAGGCGCGGCCTCTCCCACACCCACGCCGGCAGCCTGCACGCGCCGGATGCCGAGATGGCCCTGCGCAACGCGCGCGATCTCTACACGCGCCGCTCCGAGGGCGTCTCCATCTGGGTCGTGCCCTCCGACCGGATCACCGCCTCCTCTCCGGACGAGAAGGACCCCTTCTTCGAACCGGCCGCCGACAAGCCCTACCGCCATCCGACCTTCTACGAGATCCCGGAGGGGGTGCGCCACCTGTGACCGCCGCACTCGCCCTCGGCGACGACGCTCTGGTGCTCTCCCACCGGCTGGGGGAGTGGGCGGGACACGCCCCGGTGCTGGAGGAGGAGGTCGCCCTCGCCAACATCGCCCTGGACCTGCTCGGGCAGGCGCGGGTGCTGCTCTCCCTGGTGGGCGACGAGGACGAGCTGGCCTATCTGCGGGAGGAGCGCGCCTTCCGCAATGCGCAGCTGGTCGAGCAGCCCAACGGAGACTTCGCGCACACCATCGCCCGCCAGCTGTACTTCTCCACCTATCAGGAGCTGCTGTACGAGCGGCTGGCGCGCGGCGACGGCCCCTTCGCCCCGCTGGCCGCCAAGGCGGTCAAGGAGGTCGCCTACCACCGCGACCACGCCGAGCACTGGACCCTGCGGCTGGGCGACGGCACCGCCGAGAGCCATGAGCGGATGCGGCGCGGCCTGGAAGCGCTGTGGCAGTTCACCGGCGAGCTGTTCGAGCCGGTCGAGGGGTGCGAGGTGGACTGGACCGCACTGCACGACGAGTGGCTGGCGCGGGTGACGGCCGTGCTGGAGCGGGCCACCCTGGCCGTGCCCGAGGGGCCGCGGCGCGGCGCCTGGGCGGCCGGCGCCGGCCGGCAGGGCATCCACACCGAGCCGTTCGGCCGGATGCTGGCCGAGATGCAGCATCTGCACCGCAGCCACCCGGGGGCGTCATGGTGACGCCCGCGCCCGCGACCCCGCTCGAGACCCGGCTGCGCGAGCTGGCGGGCGCCGTGCCGGACCCGGAGCTGCCCATGGTGACCCTGGCCGAGCTCGGAGTGCTGCGCGCGCTGCGCGTCATGGCGCCGGGCCGCGTCGAGGTCGAGCTGACCCCCACCTACACCGGCTGCCCCGCCCTGGAGTCGATGGCCGCCGACATCGAGCGGGTGCTGCACGACCAGGGCATACCCGAGGTGGCGGTCCACACCGTCCTCTCCCCGCCCTGGACGACGGACGCGATCAGCGCGGAGGGCCGCCGCAAGCTGGCCGAGTCCGGCATCGCGCCGCCCGGCCCCCGCGCCGCGGGCGGGCCGGTCGCCGTCGACCTGGCGGTGCGCTGCCCGCACTGCGGATCGACCGACACCAAGCTGCTCAGCCGCTTCTCCTCCACCGCCTGCAAGGCGCTGCGCCGCTGCGAGACCTGCCGCGAACCCTTCGACCACTTCAAGGAGTTGTGATGACCGCCGAAGGCGTGGCGGCGCCCGTGCCCCGCCACGGCGCCTTCCATCCCCTGCGGGTGATCGCGGTCGACCGGCTCACCGACGACTCGGTGGCCGTCACCCTGCGGATCCCGCCCGCGCTGCGCCAGACCTTCCGCTTCTCCCCGGGGCAGCACATCGCGGTGCGGCGGTTCGCCGACGGCGGCCAGATACGGCGGACGTACTCGATCTGCACACCCGCCCTGGAGTCCGAGGGCCCCGCCGCCCTGCGGGTCGGGGTGCGGCTGGTCGAGGGCGGCGAGTTCTCGACCTACGCCCTGAAGGAGCTCGCGGTCGGCGAGGTCATGGAGGTGATGGCCCCGGCCGGCCGGTTCGTCCTGGACCCCAGGCCCGGCCACTTCGCCGCCGTGGTCGGCGGCAGCGGCATCACCCCCGTTCTGTCCATCGCGGCGACGCTGCTGGCCGGCGAGCCCGAGGCCCGCTTCAGCCTGGTCCGCGGTGACCGCACCACCTCCTCCACGATGTTCCTGGAGGAGGTCGCCGATCTGAAGGACCGCTGGCCCGGCCGGTTCCAGCTGGTGAGCGTCCTCTCCCGGGAGGAGCGCCAGGCCGGTCCGGTCTCCGGGCGCCTCGACGAGGAGCGGCTGACCGGGCTGCTGCCGGCGCTGCTGCCGGTGGGCTCGGTGGACGGCTGGTTCCTGTGCGGGCCCTACGGCATGGTGCGCGGCGCCGAGCAGGCACTGCGCGCACTCGGGGTCGCCCGCGGCCGCATCCATCAGGAGATCTTCCATGTGGACGCCGGGGACGGCGAGGCCGCCCCCGCGGGGCCGGGCCCGGCCACCGCCCCGTCCCGCGGCGTGGTGACGGCGACGCTGGACGGCCGCTCGGGCACCTGGCCGGTGCGGGAGGGCGAATCGCTGCTGGAGGCCGTGGAGCGCAACCGCCCGGACGCGCCGTACGCCTGCAAGGGCGGGGTCTGCGGCACCTGCCGGGCGTTCCTGGTCTCCGGCGAGGTGCGGATGGACCGGAACTTCGCCCTGGAGCCGGACGAGGTGGCGGCCGGTTATGTGCTGGCCTGTCAGTCACATCCGGTCGGCGAGCGCGTGGAGCTGGACTTCGACCGCTGACACACCGAACCGCCGAACCACTGAACCGCCGACCCGCCGCGCGGGCGTTCCCTTCTTGTAGAACCTGTTCTATCTTGACGGGCCGTCAGACCAAGCCATGGCGCGGGAGGACGGACAGTGGACTTCACCTTCACCGAGGAGCAGCAGGCGGCCGCCGAGGCGGCGAAGGCGGTCTTCTCCTCCGCCCCGCCGGACGGGGTGCCCAGCCCCGCGCTCACGCCCGGCGCCGTCGCCGACGACCTCGACCGCAGGCTGTGGGGCAAGGCCGCCGACGCCGATCTGCTGAGCCTCCTCCTCGACCCGCGGTACGGCGGCGCCGGTCTCGACCCCATCGCCCTGTGCCTGGTGCTGCGCGAGGCCGGCCGGGTCCTGGCCCGGGTGCCGCTGCTGGAGTCCACCGCGGCCGCCCTCGCCGTCCAGCGATACGGCGGGGAGGAGCTGCGCTCCGCCGTGCTGCCCGGCGCCGGCCGGGGCGAGCTCGTGCTGACCGTCGCGCCCCACGGCCGCACCGGCCATGACGCGGCCGAACTCGCCGTGCAGGCCCGCCAGGACGGCGACGACGGCGCCTGGGTCCTCGACGGCGCTCAGACCGCCGTGCCCTGGGCCCACAGCGCCGACCGCGTCCTCGTGCCCGCCCACACCGGAGCGGGCCGGACGCTCCTCGCGCTCGTCCCCCGCGACCTCACCGGCGTCACCCTCGCGCCGCAGATCTCCACCAGCGGCGAGCGGCTCGCCGAGATCCGCCTGGACGCCGTGCGGCTGGACGGCTCCGAGGTGCTGACGGCGGACGGCGCCTGGGAGTGGCTGCGCCATCTCCTCACCACCGGCACCTGCGCGCTCGCACTGGGCCTCGGCGAAGCGGTGCTCGCCGTGACCAGCTCCTACACCGGCAAGCGCGAGCAGTTCGGCTTCCCGCTCGCCACCTTCCAGGCGGTCGCCGTCCAGGCGGCCGACCGCTATATCGACCTGCGCGCGATGGAGGCCACGCTCTGGCAGGCCGCCTGGCGGCTGGCCATGGAGACCATGGACCCCGACGGCGCGCCCGCCGCGCCCGGGGCGCTGCCCATCGCGGGGGATGTCGCCGTCGCCAAGATCTGGGCCGCCGAAGGGGTGCGCCGCGTCGTCCAGACCGCACAGCATCTGCACGGCGGCTTCGGCGCGGCGACCGACTATCCGCTGCACCGCTACCACGCCTGGGCCAAGCAGCTGGAGCTGTCCCTGGGCCCCGCCGCCGCACACGAGGAGGCCCTCGGCGACCTCCTCGCCGCCCACCCCCTGGGCTAACGGGCTTCTAGAGCACAAAAGCTCCGTCGGCCGTGGCGTCGTCCCGCCCGCTCACCAGCGGGCGGCCCGCCCGCTGCCAGGCGAGCATGCCGCCGTCCACGTTCACCGCGTCCAGGCCCTGGGCGATCAGATACTGCGTCACCTGCGCGGACCGCCCGCCGACCCGGCACACCACATGCACCCGTCCGCCGTCGCTCAGCGCCTCGGTGAGCTCGCCGAACCGGGCCACGATCTGTCCCATGGGGATGTGCAGGGCGCCTTCGGCGTGGCCCGCGCCCCACTCGTCGTCCTCCCGGACATCCAGCAGAAACCCATCGGCCGGCACCGCCGCGGCCTCCACCTCGGGAAGCGGGGCAAAACCCATCACACACACCTCTCACACGACACAACAGCTGAGGGAAACCTACTACCGCACCAGCCCGGCCAGCTGATTCTCCTTCTCGGACACCTTGACCAGCAGCTGCTCGGCGATGTCGTCGAGCAGCCCGTCGGGGTCCTCCGGCGCCATCTTGATCATCGCGCCGATCGCGCTGGACTCCAGCTCGGCGGCGACCTCGGCCAGCATCTCCTTGCGCGCGGCCAGCCACTCCAGCCGGACGTACAGCTCCTCGCTGCGGCTCCACCGGCGCTCGGGCGGCGGCGGCCCGGCCGCCCACTCCTCGGCCAGCGCCCGCAGCCTCCCCTCGTCCCCGGCCGCATACGCCGCGTTGACCCGCACGATGAACTCACCGCGCCGCTTCCGCTCGGTCTCCTCCTCCGCCAGGTCCGGGTGCGCCTTGCGGGCGAGCTCCCGGTAGATGCGGCGCGCCTCCTCGCTCGGCCGCACCCGCGGCGGCGGCTGCACCGGCTGCTCGGTGAGCATGGCGGCCCCCTCGGGCGACAGCCCGTCGGAGTCGATCCAGCCGTGGAACAGCTCCTCCACCTTCGGCATCGGCAGCACCAGCCCCCGCGCCTCCCGCGCCTTGCGGATGTCCTCGGGGTCGTTGGTGCGCGCCGCCACCGCCTCGGCGATCAGCGCGTCCAGCTCGTCGAGCCGTGAGTACATCGGCCCGAGCCGCTGGTGGTGCAGCCGGGAGAAATTGTCCACCTCGATGCGGAACGTCTCCACCGCGATCTCGAACTCGATCAGCGCCTGCTCAGCCGCCAGCACGGCCCGCTCGAGCCGCGCGGTGGCCTCCGCCTCCGCGGTCGCGTCCGCATCCGCGCCCGCCGGCGCCTCCGCGTCCACCCCCGACGCGGCATCCGCCTCCGACGACGTCTGTGATCGGGCTTCGGGCCCCCTCCGTGCCGGCTCCTGCGATTCGGCCTGGGGCTCTGCTTCCGGCACCGGCTGCCGGGCCTGTCGCTGCGCTTCCGGGTTCGTCACCCGCTCAGCCTACGTCCGGCGGCGACCCGGCCGCGGCGGTGTCACACCCCCAACTCGGCCGCTATCCGCCCGCCCCGCACGGCGGCGAGAAGCCGCGCGTGGTCCTCCTCCGTGCGGTCCGCATACGCCACCGCGAACGCGGCCACCGCTTCGTCCAGCTCCTCTCCCTTTCCGCAGTACCCCGACAGCAGCCGCGGATCCACGCTGTGCGCATGCGCCCGCGCCAGCAGCGCGCCCGTCATCCGCCCGTAGTCGTCCATCTGGTCGGCCGGCAGCGCCACCGGGTCCACGCTCCCCTTGCGGTTGCGGAACTGCCGCACCTGATAGGGGCGCTCCTGGACCGTGGCCCAACCCAGCAGGATGTCGCTGACGACCTGCATCCGCTTCTGGCCGAGCACCACCCGCCGCCCCTCGTGCGCGACGGCGGGCACCTGGAAGCCGGCCTGCCTCACATACGGCAGCAGCGCGGACGGCCGCGCCTCCTTGACCTGAAGCACCATCGGCTCGCCCCGGTGGTCGAGCAGCAGCACCACATACGACCTGGTCCCCACGGATCCGGTGCCCACCACCCGGAACGCCACGTCATGCACCGAGTAACGGGCCAGCAGCGGCAGCCGGTCCTCCGGCAGCGTGCCCAGATATGCGCCCAGCGCCGACGCCACGGCCGCCGCCTCGGCGTCCGGGACCCGCCGCAGCACCGGCGGCGCGTCCACGAAGCGCCGCGCCACCGGCCGCCCGGACGGATTCCGCTCGTCCGGCACGGCCTCCGTCGACCTGGCCGCGAACCGCGCGCTGGTGTTCCGCCGCGCCTTCTCCGAGACCCGCTCCAGCGTGCCGGCCAGATCCTTGGCATCCGCGTGCGAGACCAGCTCCTCGTCCGCGATCGCGTTCCACGCGTCGGCGGCGGGCAGCTTCGACAGCAGCCGCAGCGTGCGCCGATAGGCGCCCACCGCGTCATGGGCCGCCGCCCGGCATGTGTCCTCGTCCGCGCCCACCTCCCGCCCGGCCAGCACCAGCGAGGTGGCGAGCCGCTTCACATCCCACTCCCACGGGCCGTGGATGGTCTCGTCGAAGTCGTTGAGATCGATGACCAGGCCGCCGCGGGCGTCCCCGTACAGACCGAAGTTGGCGGCGTGGGCGTCGCCGCAGAGCTGGGCGCCGACGCCGGTCACCGGCGTGGCCGCCAGGTCATGGCCCATCAGCCCGGCCGCCCCGCGCAGAAAAGAAAAGGGAGAGGCGGCCATCCGCCCGACCCTGATCGGTGTCAGCTCCGGCAGCCGCCCGGCGTTGGACCGCTCGACCTCCTCCACCGCGTCCGGCCGCCCCGCGTCCGACGGCAGCTCGCGGTGGGCCGAGCGGGGCACCCGCTCGCGCAGCCCCTTCCCCTCCTGCCGGGCCGTGCCGCTCCCCGGCCACCTCGCGAACCCCGGAACCTGCGGCAGCCGCCGCACCGCCTGCCGACCGCTCTCGACGTCCGTCATCACACGCCCCCCGTTTCCCCGCCGGCCCGAGCACCGGCCATGTCACAGCCGCCGAAGCCGACCGAAGGCTTCGACTGCCAAGACCGTACAGCGCGCCGCGAAAACCCGTCACAGCCTGTGGATAACTCCGCCGACCGGCGCGAATGCCCTGCTCAGAGGGGGCGCACAGCCGACCCTCACCGAGCTCCGCCCCGGGCCGGGACCCGGCTCAGTCCCGGGCGGCGCCCTCCCGGCACGCTTCGTCCCCGGGCATGTACCACTGCCTCGCCCACTGAGCCAGCTCGTTCAAGGCGGGCTCCAGCGCCCTGCCGCTCTCCGTCAGGCGGTAGGTCACCCTCAGCGGCGGCCCCGGGTCGACCTCCCGCAGCACCAGCCCCGCCGCCACCAGCTCCGTGAGCCGGTCGGTCAGCATCCGCTCGCTGATCTTCGGGATGGCCCGCCGCAGCTCGGCGAAGTACGCGGCCCGCTCGGTCAGGACGGCGACGATGAGCCCGGTCCACCGCTTTCCGAACAGCTCGAAGACGCGGGTCATCCCCACATCGACCTTCTTGCACGCCTTCTGGTCGTGCTCCTCGCTCCCGCCACCGCCCGCCATGGAGGACAGCGTACTGCCACCCCAGGACCATACTGCGGAAAAGTAAGCTCCTGTGTTATTCATAGCTACGTAGGAATTCTTAGCTGGGTTCCGGGTCGGCACGCCGCGCCCCGGAACCGATACCGAGCCCTCGTCGGAAGGCCCTCATGCCCACGCTTCTGCACATCGACAGCTCCCTCTTCCCGGCCGACGCCTCCACCTCGCGCGCCGTCACGGCCACCTTCCGCAAGGAGTGGGAAGCCCAGCACCCGGGCGGCACGGTCATCTACCGCGACCTGGCCGCCACCCCCCTGCCACACCTGGACGGCCTCGCCGCCGCCGCGGCCTTCACCCCCGCCGAGCAGCGCACGCCGGAGCTCAAGGCCGCCTACGCCCTGCGGGACACCCTGGCCTCCGAGCTTGAGCAGGCCGACGCGGTCGTGATCGGCGCCCCCATGTACAACTTCACGATTCCCTCCTCGCTCAAGGCGTGGCTGGATCACGTGATCATCGCGGGCCGCACCGCGATGGCCCAGCCGTCCACCACCGCGGGCACCCCGACGGTCGTCGTCGCCAGCCGAGGCGGCGGCTACGGCCCCGGCACCCCGCGTGAGAGCTTCGAGTTCGTCCTCAACTATCTGGACAAGACACTGACCGAGATGCTCTCCCTCGACGTCGAGTTCGTCGTCCCGGAGCTGACCCTGGCCCGCACCAATCCGGCCATGGCGGACCTGGTCGAACTCTCCGACGCTTCCAAGGCCAGGGCTCACGAGGAGGCGGCCACCAAGGCCAAGACCCTCGCCACCCGGTTCGCCGCCTGATCCAGATCCGGACACCTGCCCGACCCGCCGCGCCGACCGCCCGGCGGGTCTCCGGGCTCTCCCCCGCGCCCCGGCGCCGCCACGTATCACACGGGCCGTGACCTGAGGCACATCCCCAACGCAAAACAGGCCCCTCCGGCGCGACTTTCGTCACACAGGAGAGGCCCGCTTCGACTGGTGCGCGAGGGGGGAGTTGAACCCCCACGCCCTTTCGGGCACTGGAACCTGAATCCAGCGCGTCTGCCTATTCCGCCACCCGCGCATGGGTGCTGCCGTTTGGCTCGCCGCCACCCTCCCCAGCCGTTTGCTCCGGCCCGTTCGGTCTGTGCGGTGCGCCTTCCGACATCCAGAACATTAGCACGGCACGCAGGGTGGACTCACACGCGTTCCCGACGCCCCAGCACCCGCCCGACCGGATAGCGACCCGGTTGCGGGACACTGTCATGAAGGCACCTCTACGATCCCTGTGAGAGGTGACACTGCTCCACAGGGCCAGGAAGGGGAACCACCCGATTTCCCGACGCGTGGATACGATCAGTAAGCAGTATGAGGACGACACTGAGCACGATTGAGGAAGGAGGTGCCCCGTGGGAGTACTGAAGCGCTTCGAGCAGCGTCTCGAGGGTCTCGTGAACGGCACCTTCGCCAAGGTGTTCAAGTCCGAGGTCCAGCCGGTCGAGATCGCGGGCGCGCTCCAGCGTGAGTGCGACAACAACGCCAGCATCTGGAACCGCGACCGGACGGTCGTCCCCAACGACTTCATCGTCGAACTGAGCGCGCCCGACTACGAGCGGCTCAGCCCGTACTCGGGCCAGCTCGGCGATGAACTCGCGGGCATGGTGCGCGACTACGCCAAGCAGCAGCGCTACACGTTCATGGGCACCATCAAGGTCAGTCTCCAGAAGGCCGACGACCTCGACACCGGCCTGTACCGCGTACGCAGCCGCACCCTGGCGTCCAGCGAGTCCCAGAGCCCGTCGCAGGGCCGCGGCCCCGCCGCGCCCCAGCAGCGCCCCGGCGGCTACGGCCACCCCCCGCAGCCCGCGAGCGCGCCCCCCATGCCCTCCGCTCCGCCGCCCGGCGGCCGCACCGCGCCCCGCCCGGGCGGTCCCGGTGTCGGCACGCAGTCGTACGGGGGGCAGACCCGCCGGTGGATCGAGATCAACGGCACCCGCCACCAGATCTCCCGGCCCACCCTGGTCCTGGGCCGCAGCACCGACGCCGACGTACGGATCGACGACCCCGGCGTCTCGCGCCGGCACTGCGAGATCCGGGTCGGAACACCCCCGACCATCCAGGATCTGGGGTCGACCAACGGCATCGTGGTGGACGGGCAGCACACCACACGCGCTACGCTCCGCGACGGCTCGCGCATCGTCGTGGGCAGTACCACCATCGTTTACCGGCAAGCCGAAGGGTGAAGCGGGGGCAATGTCAGAGCTGACCCTCACGGTCATGCGGTTGGGTTTCCTCGCCGTACTGTGGCTGTTCGTCATCGTGGCCGTCCAGGTCATCCGTAGCGACCTGTTCGGGACCCGCGTGACCCAGCGCGGTTCGGCGCGGCGCGGCGCCCCCGACCGGCCGCAGCAGCGGCAGGCGGCGACGCCTCCGCCCCAGCGCCAGCAGCCCGCAGCCCGGGGTGGCGGCCGCGGCCGCCGCGGCGCCCCCACCAAGCTGGTCGTCTCCGAGGGCACCCTCGCGGGCACCACGGTCGCCCTCCAGGGCCAGACCATCAGCCTCGGCCGGGCCCATGACTCGACCATCGTGCTGGACGACGACTACGCCTCCAGCCGGCATGCCAGGATCTACCCGGACCGCGACGGCCAGTGGATCGTCGAGGACCTCGGGTCCACCAACGGCACATATCTCGACCGGACCCGACTCACCACACCGACACCGATTCCGCTGGGCGCGCCGATCCGTATCGGCAAGACCGTCATCGAGCTGCGGAAGTAGTACGACCATGACGACCGGAGGGTGGGCAGCGTGGTTGGCAAGGGGCTGTACCCGGAGCCGACGGGCGAGGTGCGCATGAGTCTGTCACTGCGTTTCGCCGCCGGATCACACAAAGGCATGATCCGGGAGGGCAACGAGGACTCCGGCTACGCCGGCCCCCGGCTGCTCGCCATCGCCGACGGCATGGGCGGCCAGGCCGCCGGCGAGGTCGCCAGTTCGGAAGTGATCTCCACCCTCGTCCAGCTCGACGACGACGTCCCCGGCTCGGACATCCTGACCTCCCTGGGCACCGCCGTTCAGCGCGCCAATGAGCAGCTGCGCATCATGGTCGAGGAGGACCCCCAGCTGGAGGGCATGGGCACCACGCTCACCGCCCTGCTGTGGACCGGCCAGCGGCTCGGCCTCGTCCACGTCGGCGACTCGCGCGCGTATCTGCTGCGCGACGGCGTGCTCACCCAGATCACCCAGGACCACACCTGGGTGCAGCGCCTCGTCGACGAGGGCCGCATCACCGAGGAGGAGGCGGGCACCCACCCGCAGCGCTCCCTGCTGATGCGCGCCCTGGGCAGCGGCGACCACGTCGAGCCCGACCTGTCCATCCGCGAGGTCCGGGCCGGTGACCGCTATCTCATCTGCTCCGACGGCCTGTCCGGCGTGGTCAGCCACCAGACCCTCGAGGACACTCTCGCCAGCTACCACGGCCCGCACGAGACGATCCAGGAGCTCATCCAGCTCGCGCTGCGCGGCGGCGGCCCCGACAACATCACCTGCATCGTCGCCGACGTCCTCGACGTCGACGGCAGCGACACCCTCGCCGGGCAGCTGAACGACACCCCCGTCATCGTGGGCGCGGTCGCCGAGAACCAGACCCCCCTCGGGGACGGCGGCGCCGCGCACACCCCCGCGGGCCGCGCCGCCGAACTCGGGCGCAACCGGGGCGTTCCGCACCCGGGGGATCCCCAGGGCGGCTTCGGCCCGCCGGGGAGCGGCGACCCGTCGCTCGGCGGACCGCCCGAGGGCAGCTACGGGGCGTACGCGGACGCCGACTTCGCCAAGAAGGGCGGCGCGCGGAAGTGGGTCAAGCGCTCGCTGTACGTCGCCCTGGGTCTCGCGGTGGTCGGCGGCGGCCTCTACGGCGGCTACCGCTGGACGCAGAAGCAGTACTACGTGGGCGTCAACGGCGACCACGTGGCGATCTACCAGGGCATCAGCCAGGACCTCGCCTGGATCAAGCTCAACAAGGTCCATGAGGACCACCGTGAGATCGAACTCAAGTACCTCCCGGTGGACCAGCGCAGCCGCGTCGAGGACACCATCGCGGTCAGCAGCCTCGGCCAGGCCAAGGTCAAGACCAAGGACCTGGCCACCCTCGCCAGCGCCTGCAAGAAGACCGACGAGCAGCGCCAGGCCGAGGAGAAGCAGCAGGACCTGACCAAGGACAAGAACAAGTCCGGCGGGTCCTCCGGCAACAAGGCCCAGACCAACAACGAGATCACGACGCGCGCGGGCGAGGCCACCACGCCGCCGGCGCCCGGCCAGGGGCCGGGTACCGGCGGGAGCGGGAGCGGCAAGGCGTCGAGCACGCCCTCGAACACGCCTTCGTCCACACCCTCGTCCACCGCCACGCCCAAGCCCGGCCCCACCCTCTCCGAGGAAGAGCAGAAGTTGGTCCCGCAGTGCAGCAGCACCCAACAGTGAAGCCGTAGGGGGCTGTAGATCCATGAGCAGTACCAGCAATACGACCACCATCAGCACGGTCGGCCCGCCGAGCAGGCGCAACACCGAACTGGCGCTGCTGGTCTTCGCGGTGATCGTCCCGGTCTTCGCCTACGCCAACGCGGGCCTGGCCCTCAGCGACGAGCTGCCCTCGGGCATGCTCAGCTACGGCCTGGGCCTCGGCCTGCTCGCCGGAGTCGGCCACCTGGTGGTGCGTAAGTTCGCCCCGTACGCCGACCCGCTGCTGCTGCCGATCGCGACCCTGCTCAACGGCCTCGGCCTGGTGGTCATCTGGCGTCTCGACCAGTCCCGGCGGCTCGCCCAGCGCGCCGAGAACATCGGACAGGTCTTCTCGGCCGCGGCCCCCAATCAGCTGATCTACTCGGCGATGGCCGTGGCGCTGTTCGTGGGCGTGGTGATCTTCCTCAAGGATCACCGGATCCTCCAGCGCTACACCTACATCTCCATGATCGTCGCGCTGATCCTGCTGATCCTCCCGGTCTTCTTCCCGCCCGTCTTCGGCGCCCGGATCTGGGTCAGGGTCGGCAGCTTCTCCATCCAGCCCGCCGAGTTCGCGAAGATCATCATCGCCGTGTTCTTCTCCGGCTACCTGATGGTCAAGCGGGACGCGCTGGCCCTGGCCAGCCGCCGCTTCATGGGCCTGTACCTGCCGCGCGGCCGTGACCTGGGCCCGATCCTCGTCGTATGGGCGATGAGCATCCTCATCCTCGTCTTCGAGACCGACCTGGGCACCTCGCTGCTGTTCTTCGGCATGTTCGTGGTCATGCTGTACGTGGCCACCGAGCGCACCAGCTGGATCGTCTTCGGGATGCTGATGTCGGCCGTCGGCGCGGTCGGCGTGGCGTCCTTCGAGCCGCACGTCAAGGTCCGTGTGATGGCGTGGCTGCACCCCTTCGCCGTCTACGACAACCCCCGGCCCAGCTGGGCCACCACCGACCAGATCGCTCAGGCCCTGATGTCCTTCGGCTCGGGCGGCGTCTTCGGCACCGGCCTCGGCCAGGGCGCCTCCGACCTCATCGGCTTCGCCGCCAACTCCGACTTCATCCTCGCCACCGTCGGCGAGGAGCTGGGCCTGGCCGGCACCATGGCGATCCTGCTGCTGTACGGCCTGATCGTGGAGCGCGGCGTACGCACCGCCCTCGCCGCCCGCGACCCGTTCGGCAAGCTGCTGGCCATCGGCCTGTCCGCGGCCTTCGCCATCCAGGTCTTCGTCGTCGCCGGCGGTGTGATGGGCCTGATCCCGCTGACCGGTATGACCATGCCGTTCGTCGCCTACGGCGGATCGTCCGTCCTCGCCAACTGGGCGCTCATCGCGATCCTCATCAGGATCAGCGACACCGCCCGGCGCCCGGCGCCGGCCCCCGCCCCGTCCACCGACGCCGAGATGACCCAGGTGGTCCGACCGTGAACAAGCCCCTGCGCCGAATCGCGATCTTCTGCGGCCTCCTCGTCTTCGCCCTGCTGCTGCGGGACAACTGGATCCAGTACGTCCAGGCCGACGAGCTCAAGAACCACAAGAAGAACCACCGCGTCGACATCGCCCGCTACAGCCAGCCGCGCGGCAACATCATCGTCGACGGCCGGTCGATCACCGGGTCCGCCGAGACCAACGGCATCGACTACAAGTACAAGCGGACCTACAAGAACGGCGAGATGTGGGCGCCGGTCACCGGCTACGCCTCGCAGGTCTACGGCACCAACCAGATCGAGAACCTCGAGGACGGCATCCTCACCGGCAACGACGACCGGCTCTTCTTCAACCGCACCATCGACATGCTCACCGGCAAGGAGCAAAAGGGCGGCGACGTCATCACCACCCTGAACGCCAAGGCACAGGAAGCGGCGTTCAAGGGTCTGGGCAACAAGAAGGGCGCCGTCGCCGCGCTCGACCCGCGCACCGGCAAGATCCTCGCGCTGGCCAGCACCCCCAGCTACGACCCGTCCACCATCGCCGGGGCCGGTAAGAAGGACGAGGCCGCCTGGAAGGCGCTCGACAAGAAGAACAACCCGGACGAGCCGATGCTCAACCGGGCGCTGCGTCAGACCTACCCGCCCGGCTCGACCTTCAAGGTCCTCACCGCGGCCGCGGCGCTGGAGAACGGCAAGTACGAGAACATCGACGACCCCACCGACTCGCCGGTGCCGTGGAAACTGCCGCTCTCCACCCAGAACCTGAAGAACGAGGGCAATATCCAGTGCAAGAACGTCAGCCTCAGGGAAGCCCTCCGCATCTCCTGCAACACCGTCTTCGGCAAGCTCGGTAACGACCTCGGCAAGGAGAAGATGCTCGAGCAGGCCAAGAAGTTCGGCTTCAACGAGGAGATCTTCACCCCCGTCCGCGCCGACGCGAGCATCTACCCCGAGGACATGGACCGGCCCTCCAACGCCCTGTCCTCCATCGGCCAGTTCGACACCCGCGCCACCCCGCTCCAGATGGCCATGATCGCCGCGGCGATCGCCAACGACGGCGACCTGAAGAAGCCGTACATGGTCGACAAGCTCCGCGCCGCGAACCTCAACACCATCGAGCAGACCGAGCCCGAGACGATGAGCAACCCGGTCTCCGAAGACACCGCCCGCAAGCTCCAGGACATGATGGAGACGGTCGTGAAGTCCGGCACCGGAACCGCCGCCCAGATCCCGGGCGTCACGGTCGGTGGCAAGACGGGTACCGCCCAGCACGGCGTCGCCAACAGCAAGAACCCCTACGCGTGGTTCATCTCCTACGCCAAGGGCAAGGACGGCTCCTCGCCCGTCGCGGTCGCGGTCGTCATCGAGGGCTCCGACACCGTCCGCGACGACATCGCCGGCGGCAAGCTCGCCGCGCCGATCGCCAAGGACGTGATGAAGGCGGTACTCGACAGCCAGAAGTGACCCCGGTCACGTCTTGATGCCGATCCCGCACGTCGTCGTACCGGTCACGTATCAAGTAGCGACCGAGGCCGGGTCCGGCGCGGCGTCCCGGGTACGGTATGCCCGAGCAGCACACCGCCGGGCCCCCACGGGTGCGGCCGGGAATGACGGAAGAGGGCTGGAGTAGCTATGGAAGAGCCGCGTCGCCTCGGCGGCCGGTATGAGCTGGGCTCTGTGCTCGGCCGCGGTGGCATGGCCGAGGTCTACCTCGCCCACGACACCCGCCTCGGCCGCACTGTCGCCGTGAAGACGCTCCGGGTGGATCTGGCCCGTGACCCGTCCTTCCAGGCCCGGTTCCGCCGAGAGGCCCAGTCGGCCGCCTCGCTCAACCATCCCGCGATCGTCGCGGTCTACGACACCGGCGAGGACTACGTCGACGGCGTCTCGATCCCGTACATCGTGATGGAGTACGTCGACGGGTCCACCCTGCGGGAGCTGCTGCACTCCGGCAGAAAGCTGCTCCCCGAGCGGTCCATGGAGATGACCACCGGGATTCTCCAGGCCCTGGAGTACTCGCACCGCAACGGCATCGTCCACCGTGACATCAAGCCGGCGAACGTGATGCTCACCAGAAGCGGCCAGGTCAAGGTGATGGACTTCGGCATCGCCCGGGCCATGGGCGACGCCGGCATGACCATGACCCAGACCGCCGCCGTCATCGGCACCGCCCAGTACCTCTCCCCCGAGCAGGCCAAGGGCGAGACCGTCGACGCGCGCAGCGACCTCTACTCCACCGGCTGTCTGCTGTACGAGCTGCTGACCGTGCGTCCGCCGTTCATCGGCGACTCCCCGGTGGCCGTCGCATACCAGCACGTACGGGAGGAACCGCAGCCGCCGAGCACGTTTGATCCGGAGATCACCCCGGAGATGGACGCGATCGTCCTGCGGGCCCTGGTCAAGGATCCGGACTACCGCTACCAGTCGGCCGACGAGATGCGCGCCGACATCGAGGCGGCCCTGGAGGGCCAGCCGGTCGCCGCCACCGCCGCGCTGGGCGCGGTCGGCTACGGCGGCGAGGACCAGCCCACCACCATGCTGCGGTCGCAGGACGCCGGCGCGCCGACCTCGATGCTGCCGCCGGTGCGCGACGACGACGGGGGCTTCGGCTACGACGAGCGCCCCGACCGCAGGCGCGGGCCCGAGAAGAAGAGCAACCTCTCGACGATCCTGCTGGTCCTGGCCGGAATCCTGGTGCTGGTCGGAGCGATCTTCATCGGGAAAGCGATCTTCAGCGGCAACGGGGGCGGCGACAACGTCGATGTGCCGCGCCTGGCCGGTATGACACTCAACGAAGCCAAGGACGCCGCCAACAACGGCAACTTCAAGGTCGAGGTGGTCGGCAGCCCCATCTTCTGCGAAGAGAAGAAAGACAGGGTCTGCAAGCAGAGCGTGCAGCCGGGCGACAAGGCCATCAAGCGCGACGGCACGATCGAGCTGACCATGTCCAAGGGCCCCAAGCCGGCCGAGAAGGTCGAGGTCCCGGACGTCATCAACGTGCAGTTCGAGAGCGCCGAGAGGCAGCTCAAGGCCAAGGGCTTCGAGGTCACCAAGAAGACCGAGGAGTCCGACCAGACCCCCGGCAAGGTCACGGCCCAGGACCCCGAGGGTGGCAGGAAGGTCCCGCGGGGCACCGAGATCACCCTGACCGTCGCCCGGGAGCAGTCGAAGATCGTCGTCCCCGATGTGACCACCCAGAAGCTCGAGGACGCCAAGTCGACGCTCGAGGGCAAGGGCCTCCAGGTGCAGACCACGGAGGTCGAGAACGCAAGCGTCGAGGCGGGGACGGTCATCAGCCAGAACCCCGAGGGCAACTCGGAGGTCCTGCCCAACTCGATCGTCACCCTGACCGTCGCCAAGGCGCCCGCCCAGCAGGACAACGTCGCGGTGCCCCAGGTGCGCGGCCTGAAGCTCAAGGACGCCAAGAAGGCCATCGAGGGCGCCGGTCTCACCGTCGGCAACGTCACCGGATCGCAGGACGACAACGCCACGGTGGTCTTCTCCGACCCGCAGGAAGGCTCTCAGGTGGCCAAGGGGCAGATCGTCAACCTGACCGCTATCCAGGGGCAGGGCGACAACGGGGGCGGTGACAACGGCGGGAACGGCAACGGCGGCATCCCGTTCGGCGGCCCGTCCGGCGGACCCTCCACATAGCGCGTCCGCGCAGCGCGGCAGCAGTCACGACGTAGCAGTCACGACAGCGAGAAGCCCCGGCGCCCGGGAATCGGGCGCCGGGGCTTCTCGCTGCTCCGTCTGCCGGACCGGCGTCAGCCGGACCAGGCGCGCGCGGTCAGCGCAGCTCCTTGGGGGGCGTGCGGTCCGCGTCGACCTTCTCCGTACGCTCCAGTTCGCCCCAGACGATGTAGCGGTGGAGCGAGGTGTAGACCGGCGTGCACGTGGAGAGCGTGATGTAGCGGCCCGTCTTCGTCCTCCCCGACTCCTTCGGGACCGGGCTGAGCACCCGCACGTTGTACTTCGAGGTCTCGGGCAGCTCCGCGTAGACCTTGTAGATGTACCAGGTGTCCCGGGTCTCGAAGACGATCGGATCGCCCTTGTGCAGCTTGTCGATGTTGTGGAACTTGGCGCCGTGCCCGTCCCGGTGCGCCGCCAGGGTGAAGTTCCCCTTCTTGTCCCACGGCATCCCCGACTTCACCGGCTTGGTGTAGTAGCCCGCCACGCCGTCGTTGAGCGTCTCCGTCGCGGTGCCCTTCTTCACCAGCACCTCGCCGTTGTGCATCGCCGGCACATGCAGAAAGCCGATGCCGTCCTTGGTGTCGAGCTTGCCGGGCCCCTGCTCCTGCTGCTGCGCCCACTGCCTGCGCACCCGGTCGCCCTGCTTCTTCGCCTCACGGTCGGCCAGCACATTCGTCCACCACAGCGAGTAGACGACGAAGAGGGCGAGGAGCACCCCCGCGGTGATCAGCAGCTCGCCCAGGATGCCGACGGCCGCGGCTATCCGCCCGCGGGGGCGGCGCTGCCTCGCGGCCTCGGCGGGGTGCTCGTCCCGCTGCTCGTCTTGGTCGGTCCGTGCCACCGCGTCGTACCTCTTTTCCCGGTCTTCCGGGTCTTTCTGGCTGCCCGGTCTTGCTGAGTTCCCGGCCGTGCTCGCTCACTGGACCAACGCGTCAGGCTTGCCCTTGCTCCGCGGCCGCTCGTCGACCATCTTGCCCCAGACGATCATGCGGTATTTGCTGGTGAACTCGGGGGTGCAGGTCGTCAGGGTGATGTAGCGGCCCGGCTTCGTGAAGCCTGAGCCAGGCGGCACCGGACCGATCACCCCCGTGTTCGAGGGCGGGGTCTGCGGCAGGATGCTGGTCATCTCGTAGGTGAAGTACGCGCTCTGCGTCTCCACGACGATCTTGTCGCCGGGCTTGAGATTGTTGATGTACCGGAACGGCTCGCCGTGGGTGTTGCGGTGCCCGGCCAGCGCGAAGTTGCCCTTCTTGTCCCAGGGCATGGCGGTCTTCAGCTTGCCCTCGTTGTAGTGGCCGACCATGCCGTGGTCGAGGACCTTCAGCTTGCTGATCCCCTCGGCGATCGGGGCCTTGACGTCCAGCTTGGGGATGTAGAGGAGCGCGAACCCCTCGCCGGGCGAGAACGTGCCCGGATCGCGGTTCCCGGCGCCGTCCCGGTCCCACTTCTTCTGGAGGCTGTCGGCGGCGCTGTTCGCCTGCTGGTGAGCCCGGATGTTGGTCCACCACAGCTGGTACGTCACGAAGAGCAGCATCAGCACGCCGACGGTGATGAACAGCTCACCGACGAGACGGCTCACGACGACGGCGGGGCTGTCCTTGCGCGCCCGGGCGGCGCGCTTGGCCTCCATACGGGTACGGGGCGCGGCCGCCGTCGTCCGCGGCCCGCTCCCGGCCTCGGCGGCGGTACTCGTAGCGCTGTCGCCCTTGCCGCCCGCTCCGCCGCGCGCGCGGGCCCCTCCTCTGCCGCCGCCGCGCCTGGCCGCCGCCTGCGCTGCCCGCCGACGGGCGGCCCGGCCCCCGGACGGCGGGTCCTGCGGGCCGGCCGCGGCGCCCGGCTCGCCCCCGCCGTCGCCGGACCTCGGGCCGCCGGATTCCGCCCCGCCCGTCTCCGCCGGGGCGGGGGGCGCCTGGACCTGCCGCAGCAGCACCGTCTGGTCGTCGCCCTGGAGAGGCTGGACCGCGCGCAGCGCCACGGTCTCGTCGTCGGCCGCCGGAGCCCGCCGTCGGCCGGAACCCACCGTCGGAACCGTCGGAACCGTCGGAGCCTCCGGAGCCTCCGCCGCGGGCACCGGCGACAGCACGGCCGTCGCCTCCGGATCGGCGGGCCCGGCGGGTGGCGCGGGGGCGCGGCGGTGACGGGCCCGGGACGGGCCTCCAGGGGGCCCCTCGGAGGCCGGGGCGGGTCCTGGCACAGGCGAGGCCGTATGCCCCGCCACAGGCCCGGCAGCGGCCGTTCTGGCGGCTCCCGTCACGGGCCCCGTGGTGGGTCCTGGTGCGGCCCCTGCGCCGGGCCGTCTGTCGGGCCCCGTGGCGCGCCGTGGGTTCGGCCGTGCGTCCGGCCCTGTGGCGGGCCCCGTAGCGGGCCCTGGTGTGGACCCTGTTGTGGACCCGGCCACAGGTCCCGGGGCGGGCCCGGTCACGATCCCCGGCACCAGCCCCGGCGAGGGTCTCGGCAGCGGGTCGGTCAGGGGGTCGTCCAGCCCCTCCACAGCCGCCGCGAACGCGTCCGTCCCCCCATAGGCATCGTCATAGGCGTCGTGCGGCCCGCTCGGCTCGTACGACGCGTAGGGGTCGGGCTCCTGGGCGCCTTGGGGCGCGCCCTCGCGCTCGGGGCGCAGTGCGGTCACTCGCCGGCCTTGCCGCCGACCGTCCCCACCACGGGGGCCAGGCCCGCCGACCGTCCCACCGCCCCCGTGTCGCCGCACTCCTCGAGCCAGTTGGCGAGCATGCGGTGACCCCATTCGGTGAGCACCGACTCGGGATGGAACTGCACGCCCTCGACGCGCAGCCGACGGTGGCGCAGCCCCATCGCGATGCCCGTCTCCGTCCAGGCCGTGATCTCCAACTCGTCCGGGACGGTGTCCCGTTCGACGGCCAGCGAGTGGTAGCGGGTGGCGGTGAAGGGCGACGGCAGGCCGCGGAAGACCCCCGCGCCCTGGTGCGTCACGAGCGAGGTCTTGCCGTGCAGCAGCTCGGGAGCGCGCCCGACGACCCCGCCGTACGCGACGGCCATGGACTGCATCCCCAGGCAGACGCCGAAGACCGGCACTCCGGTGTCCGCGCAGTGCCGCACCATGTCGACGCAGACGCCCGCCTCTTCGGGGGTGCCGGGGCCCGGGGAGAGCAGGACGCCGTCGAAGCCGTCCTGGGCGTGGCCCAGGGCCACTTCGTCGTTGCGCAGCACCTCGCACTCGGCGCCGAGCTGGTAGAGGTACTGGACCAGGTTGAAGACGAAGCTGTCGTAGTTGTCGACGACCAGGATGCGTGCGCTCACCGGGGACCCGCCATTCCCTCGTCAACCGTCACGTCGCCGAACGGAAGCAGGGGCTCCGCCCACGGGAAGACGTACTGGAAGAGCACGAAGACGATCGCCAGCACCAGGACGAGCGAAATCAGCGCCCGCACCCATGCGTTACCCGGCAGATGCCGCCAGATCCAGCCGTACATGCCATCCCTACCCACGACGAAGAAGTCGACTGCACCAGAGTAAGGGGCCGGGCCTGGGGCCGGTGGGTCAGTGGAGCAAAGCTTCCGGCTTGCCTTCGGTCACTGGACGGGTGGCGTCCAGATGTGCCCATGCGATCAGCCGGTGGCTGTGCCCCCACTCCGGCTCACAGGTGGTGAGGGTCAGATAGCGGCCCGGGCCCCGGAATCCGGACTTGCGCGGCACCGGGTCGATCACGCCGATGTCGGTGGGCAGCGTGCGGTAGGGCCGCTGGTCGATGCGGTACGTGTACCAGGTCGTGCCGTCGGTCAGCACCACGGCGTCGCCGGGGCGCAGCCGGGGGAAGTCCTTGAACGGGTCGCCATAGGTGCGGCGGTGCCCGGCGACGGCGAAGTTGCCCCGGGCGCCGAGGCGGGCGGTGCGCGCGTAGTGGCCCAGGCCCTTCTTCAGGGTGTCGGTCGCGGTGCCCTCGAGGACCGGCTTGACCCAGTCGGTGCCGAAGCGCGGGATGTACATGATCGCGAAGGAGGAGCCGTCCCGGTACGGGGGCGGCTCGGCCCGGCCCTGCGCCGCCGTCGCCGCGCCGCCGACGGGGCCGGTCGCCCATCGGTCCTGAAGCCGGTCGATCTCCCCGTCCATCGCGCGGTCGGCGCGGACCCCGGTCCAGTACAGGATGTAGACGACGAAGAGGACGATCACGGTGCCGACGGTGAGGCACACCTCGCTGAGCGTCCTGATGACCAGTCGCACCCTCATCGGCCGCACACCTGTCCGTGTTCGCGGCGTTTGCCGCGCTTGCTGCGCTTGCCGGGTTTCCCGGGTTCAGCTCACTGGGGCTGGGCGTAGTGCAGGTCCACTGTGCCGGAGTAGCCGGGCAGAGTCACGCGGTCGTGCTGGGCGACTTTCCAGCCGAGCCCGTACGCCTCGACGTAGCTGCGGTAGTTCTGGATGGCGGGGGAGGCGGTCAGCGCGGCGCGCAGCTTGCCCCGGTCGCCGACGGCGGTGATCGTGTACGGCGGCGAGTAGACCCGGCCCTGGAGGATCAGGGTGTTGCCGACGCAGCGCACCGCGCTGGTCGAGATCAGCCGCTGGTCCATGACCTTGATCCCCCGGGCGCCGCCCTGCCACAGCGCGTTGACCACGGCCTGGAGGTCCTGCTGGTGGATGACGAGGTCGTTGGGCTGCGGCTCGGGCACTCCGGGGATCTTCGCCGTGGCGTTCGGCGGGGCGTCGGTGAGGGTGACGGAGAGCCCCGTTCCGGTGAGCTTCTCGGTGCCCGCGGCCCGCTCAAGCGCCGCGAGCTCGCGGCGCTCGGCGTCGGTGGCGCCGTTGTCGCGGCGGGCGAGGGCGTCGACCCGCGAGCGCAGCTGGGCGGCGCCGTCGTCGAGCTGGGCGTTCTTGCGGCTGCGCTCCTGGATCAGGTCGGACAGCCGCAGCATGGACTCGTCGCTGCGGAGATTGGTGCCCTGGGCGGTGTTGAAGCTGGTCCAGAAGATCAGTCCGGCGAGCGCGAAGACCGCGGCGGTCAGCAGACGGACGGGGCGGAAGGCGGGGCGGCGGGGGCCCGGGGTGGGGGTGCCGGCGGAATTGCTCAACGTACCCTTACTCCTTACGACGCCGCGGAAGGACTACGCTAACTGACGCCCACAAGGGAAGGGCGTGGTCCCCCGGCCGGTCCCGACCCGGCGCCGTCCGTACCAATCCGCGCGGTTACGCAGCGCATCGACAGGAGAGTTCCTCGTGCCGAAGTCACGGATCCGCAAGAAGGACGACTTCACGCCGCCGCCGGCGAAGCAGGCCACTAGCATCAGCCTGAACAGCGGCCGCCGCTGGGTGGCTCCGCTGATGCTGGCGATGTTCCTCATCGGCCTCGCCTGGATCGTGATGTTCTATGTGACCACCGGGGACATGCCTGTCGAATCCCTGGGCAACTGGAACATCGTGGTCGGCTTCGGCTTCATCGCCGCCGGGTTCGTGGTCTCCACCCAGTGGAAGTAGGATCGGCTCTCCGATCCTCCGCACCCTGGTCGTCCACAGAGTTATCCACAGCCGGGGAAAACTCAGAAGATCTGTGGATAACTTCCGCCGCATTGACGCCGGTGTGATCGGCCGAGCACTTCCGTTCGATCGTTGACACCGGCTTCTGCCTGCGAAAACGCAGATGAGTGCGGACCCGCACTGATGTTCTCCACAGCTTGCACAAGATCGGCCGCTCGCTGTGGACAACTGTGCTGCGGATATCCCGGAGGCCAACCCGTGCACCGGCCCGCGCACCGGCAGGCCAGCCCGCCGGTGGACCGGCCGGTCAGCCGGTCAGCTCCATCGTGCGCACCCACACCATCGCGACGATCACGAGCAGCGCCAGCACACAGGTGCCCTGCTGCACCAGCGCGCGCTTCTCGCGCGGCGCGTGCACCATCCCGTACGCCACCACCGTGCCGACCACCAGCCCGCCCACATGGGCCTGCCAGGAGATGTTGGCCCAGGTGAAGGTGAAGAGCAGGTTCAGCACGAGCAGCGCGATGACCGGCCGCATGTCGTACCGGAGGCGGCGCATCAGGACCGCCGTCGCGCCCAGCAGGCCGAAGATCGCACCGGAGGCGCCCAGCGAGGGCTGGTTCTGCGCCGCGAGCAGATATGACAGCGCGCTGCCGCCCAGCCCGGCCAGCAGATACACCGTGAGATAGCGGGCCCGGCCGAGCGCCGCCTCCAGCGGCCCGCCGAGCCACCACAGCGACAGCATGTTGAAGGCGATGTGGATGGGCTGCTGGTGCAGGAAGACCGAGGTGAGCAGCCGGTACCACTGACCCTCGGCGACGCCCACCAGGCTGTTGGTGCCCGGGTCGTACGCCCGGCCCACCAGATCGAGGGCGTTGACGAAGTGGTCGCCGACCGCGAGCGCCATGAACCACACGGCGAGGTTGATCCCGATGAGGATCTTGGTGAGCAGCCGCGGATCGGAGGTGAGGGCGCCGCCCGCTATCGTGCGCGGCCTGGCATCCCGCACCGTATGCCCCGCCGGAGCGGGACCAGCGGAGGAGCCCTGTCCACCGCCGCGCACACAATCCGGGCACTGGAAACCGACCGAGGCGCTGATCATGCACTCCGGGCAGATCGGCCGCTCACAGCGGACACAGCTTATGCCGGTCTCCCGCTGCGGGTGCCGATAGCAGCAGACCGCCTGGTCCTCCATCGTCTCCCCTTGCCCTGCACTCCATGCTCGCACCGGGCCCACGCGCCCGCCTGCCTGCCGTCAAGACGGACAGGCGGGGCGCGAAGTTCCCGTCGCCGGGTCCTGTGCGGCCCGGAACCGAACCGTACGAGGTCAGCCCTCGCGGGTCTCCACGACGACCGACTCGATGACGACGTCGTTGAGCGGCCGGTCGGTCCGCGGGTTGGTCGAGGTGCCCACGATCGCGTCCACAACCTTCTGGCTCGCCTCGTCGACGACCTCACCGAAGATGGTGTGCTTGCCGGTCAGCCACGTGGTGGGCGCGACGGTGATGAAGAACTGCGAGCCGTTGGTCCCCGGGCCGGCGTTGGCCATCGCCAGCAGGTACGGCTTGTTGAACGACAGGTCCGGGTGGAACTCGTCGGCGAACTCATAGCCGGGGCCACCGGTGCCGTTCCCCAGCGGGTCACCGCCCTGGATCATGAAGCCGCTGATGACGCGGTGGAAGACGGTGCCGTCGTACAGCTTCTCCTTGGCCCGCTTACCGGTCGCCGGGTGGGTCCACTCACGGGTGCCCTCGGCGAGCTCCACGAAGTTCTTGACCGTCTTCGGGGCGTGGTTCGGCAGCAGCCGGACCACGATGTCGCCATTGTTCGTCTTCAGGGTGGCGTAGAGCTGCTCAGCCACGATCTACCTTCCATAGGTTTCACTGCGGTCCCCCGATCCTCGCACGGACGCCGGACGGACGCGTACCCGCCGAAGCCGCGCGCGGCGCACGCGATTCATGCCGCCTCGGACGGGAACCCGTACCTGCCCCGGACGGGAAGCCGCACGTGCCCGGGTCGCCCGTGTGCCCCGGATGCCCGACCACGCGTGCCCGGCGCCCCGCGAACCGGCATGATCTTCATAATGACCAGAACACCATATAAAACACTTTAAGGACAGAACGCCTCACGACCGCAGCACCGCCACCGAGGAGGAGGATCCCGTGACCCGCATGGACAGCGTGCGAGCCGCGACCGGCACCGCCAAGGGCAGCTTCCTGCACGCCGCGGAGGCGGTGGCACCCTACGCCGGCACGGCCAAGGGCACCGCCGCGCGCTACGCGCACACGGCCCGCGTACAGCTGGCGCCGAAGGTTACGCACGCCGCACACCACGCCCGCCACACCGCCGGCGTCCAGTACCACGTGCACATCGCACCGCGGCTGACCCAGGCCCGCGGCACCCTGCCCCGAGGGGTCGACGCCGCCGCCACCCGCGCCACCGTCCGCACCCGCAGGGCGGCACGCCGGGCCGCCCGGTACACCGCGCCGCGCGTCCGGCTCGTGATCGCCGGGGTGCGCACCGCCGCCGGGCCGATGCGCGAGGAGGCCCTCATCCGGAGCGCCGCGGCCCTCGCCGCCCTGCACGGGAGCGTCACCGCGGCCGACATCAACAGAGTCGCCAAGCGGCACCGCCGCAGGGCGCGCACCGGCCGCATCGCCAAGCGCGCGATCTTCGCCGGCCTCGTGGGCGCCGTTGCCCTCGCCGCGTGGAAGTGGTGGGACAGGCAGGCCAACCCCGACTGGCTGGTCGAGCCCCCGGCGGCGACCGAGGTGGGCGGGCGCGAACCGCTGACGTCGGTGGACGGCAGCGACCAGTCCGCGCTCGACCCCGAGGCGCAGGCCAAGCAGGCGGACGAGAAGAAGGAGCGCTGAACCGGGCCGGTCAGTGGGCGGCGGCGCGCTCGCTGTACCGGCGCCTCTCCAGAAAGATCTCCGTGAAGACGGAGACCTTGGCGCGCAGCGCCCAGGGATCGAACGGCTTGGCGATGTAGTCCACCGCGCCGGCCGCGTATCCCCGGGAGGAGTGCTCCGGGTCGGCGCCCATCGCGGTCAGGAAGATGATCGGGATGTCCCGGTTACGGGACCGCCGCTGGATATGGGCCGCGGTCTCGTAGCCGTCCATCTCCGGCATCTGCACATCCAGCAGGATCACCGCGAAGTCGTCGTGGTCGAGCAGCGCCTTGAGGGCCTCCTGCCCCGAGGCCGCGGTCACCAGCTCCTGGTCCAGTGTGGCCAGCACGGCCTCCATGGCCAGCAGGTTGTTGTGCTGGTCGTCGACCACGAGGATCTTCGGGCGGAGCCCCGAGCAGGGCTTGGCCATCGCGGGCCCCGCGGAGGCGTCGGGCACCTCCTCCGGCCCCGGGGCCGCCGCGGGGCGCTGGGACTCCACCATGGCCAGCTGCCGCTCCAGCATCTGGCAGCGGTCCTCCGCCAGCATTCCGCGCAGCCGCACGTCCTCCAGCTCCTCGGCGAGGCGCTTCACCTCGCGCCGGAGCATGTCCCGCTCCTTGATCAGCTCCGCGTGATCGGGAAGGCCCAACTCCAGCGTGTCCGCCCGCATCCGCTCGGCCGCCCACTCCGACTCCAGCTGGCTCAGCCGCACCTCGAGATCGGCGATGCGGTGCTGGCGGTCCAGCAGCGCCTCACCGAGCACGTCCTCCTTCACGCTGGACGCCCGGGCCTCCCGGTCGGCGTCCGCCAGCTGATGCTGGAGGATCTCCATCGCGTGGCCGGGCGAGCCGCTCGTGTGCACCGCGGCCCGGTGCAGCTCCCGCACCAGCTCGATGGCGGCCGGGGTCGCCGCGGCGCCCCGCCGCTCGGCGAGATCGGTGAACAGGTCCTGCACGAACTCCCACGGCGGGATGCGCATCCCGCTCAGATAGCGCGAGAGCGTGCCCGGATCGCGGTGCCTGCGCGCGGCGTATCTGCGCACCGAGACATCCAGCCCCTTGAACAGGTTCCGCAGCGCCAGGGCGAATTCCCGGCATTCCTCGCTCAGACCATCACCCAATGGCCGCAGCTCACGCATCTTGTCTCCCTGCACGGCTGATCGCGCCGACCAGACGACTCCCGGACCGCTTGCCCGAGTTGAGGCCAGCGTGGGGGATCGACGTGGTGTTGCACGCGACAACCGCGAGAGCGGCAACATCGGGCAACATGCGGGAGGACAATGCCCCGGAACGGGGCGCTGAGCGACCGCCCGCTGCGGCGGGAGCCCCGGAGTGTCAGGCGGTCGGCGGGAGACTCAGGGCCCCGTTCAGACGTTGACGCCGAAGTCGGCGGCGATGCCGCGCAGGCCCGAGGCGTATCCCTGGCCGACCGCGCGGAACTTCCACTCGCCACCGTGCCGGTACAGCTCGCCGAAGACCATCGCGGTCTCGGTGGAAGCGTCCTCGGACAGGTCGTAGCGGGCGATCTCCTGGTTGTCGGCCTGGTTCACCACGCGGATGAACGCGTTGCGCACCTGGCCGAAGCTCTGCCCGCGCGCCTCGGCGTCATGGATCGACACCGGAAAGACAATCCGCGCGATCTCGGCGGGCACAGCCACCAGGTTCACCTTGACCGTCTCGTCGTCGCCCTCGCCCTCGCCGGTCAGGTTGTCACCGGTGTGCTCCACCGAGCCATCCGGGCTCTTCAGATTGTTGTAGAAGACAAAGTGCTGGTCCGAGACGACCTTGCCGGAGGCGTTCAGCAGCAGCGCCGAGGCGTCCAGGTCATGGTCCGCGCCGGTGGTGGTGCGCACGTCCCAACCCAGCCCCACCAGCACCGCGCTCAGCCCCGGCGCCTCCTTGCTCAGCGATACATTGCCGCCCTTGGACAGGGAAACACCCATCACTCATCCTCCCGACGGTGGGCTGTCTTATGGTCACTGGTTCCAACGCGGACCCCAGCGCCATGGTTCCACATTTGCGCAACCTCTAAAGTATTCCCGCCGGAGACATCCCGGCGACGACGGAGACGAGGATCCTCAGACACCTTTCGATGCGGGCCTGTTGGAGCTCATCACGCCGACAGCCCACCGAGGAACGCACGTTCGAGGATCCACGCGCGAAGACGTTCGGCACCCAACGACACACGCGTGACCCAGCACACAGTAGTTACAAAGTTGCGCAACTACTAAAGTGTTGAGCATGAAAACCGGCGACGCGACGGGATCGGAAACTGCGACACTCGACGGGGGCCCCGCGGGCGGACTGCGGATGCGGGTCACCGGCCGACCGGAGACGATTCAGGTGACATACCCGTGCGAGGTGGATGCGCCCCCTGGCGATGTGCGCGCGGAGGCGCTGTACATCTACCGCCTCGACTACCGCGTGAAGCACGAGCCGCTGCGGTACGGCTTCGACGGGGCGAGCCCCTGATCGGCGCGGGGTGAGGCTCAGCGGGCGGCGCCGTCCTCCGGGACCTGACGGGCCGTGGCCGCGTCGCCCGGCGTGACCTGGACGCCCCGCGAAGTCTGCGACCCGGAGCCGTCACCGGAAGGGGTGGCGGACCGCGCGGCGCCGTCTTCCTTCATGGCCTTGGCTTCGCTTTTGAGGATGCGCACCGACTTGCCCAGAGCCCGAGCGGTGTCCGGCAGCTTCTTCGACCCGAACACCATGATGACGACGATCGCCACGATCAGCAGATGCCAGGGTTCCAGCCCGTTGCGGAGCATCCCGCTCACCCCATTCTCTTCACCGGCCGGCCGAAATGATTGCTACATTGCGCAACTGTACAACTGTGGGGCGGGGCCCGGCGCCCCCTCCGTATGAGCCGGACGGATGAGGGCGCGCATGACGACCAGCCACGACGTGACTCCTCGGCGCCACAGGAAGACGGCGCCACCGCCACCCCGCCGCGGGGCCCGGCAGAGCGAGTCCGGTCGGCGTCGCAAGCGCAGATGGGTGCGAATCTCTCTCGCCATAGCGATTTCCGTGCTCGTGCTGATCGCGGGCGGCGCCGCCTGGGTGTACTACAAGCTGAACGCCAACATCAACACCTTCGACGCGGACGGCATCTCCGACCGCCGGCCACCCGCGGGCTCGTCCAAGGGGGAGAACGTGCTCGTCATCGGCTCCGACGCGCGCACCGGCGGCAACAGCGCGTTCGGCGGTGGCGACAAGGACGACATAGGCCGTTCCGACACCGCGTTCCTGCTGCACATCTACGCCGACCGCAAGCATGCCGTGGCGGTGTCCATCCCCCGCGACACGCTGGTCACCATCCCGCCCTGCAAGCTCCCCGACGGCACCTGGACCACAGCGCGGACGAACACCATGTTCAACGCGGCCTTCTCGGTGGGACAGACCGCCAAGGGCAACCCGGCCTGCACCCTGAACACCGTCGAACACCTCACCGGGCTGCGGGTGGATCACACGGTCGTCGTCGACTTCAAGGGCTTCGCCGGGCTGACCGACGTGGTGGGCGGGGTGGAGGTGTGTCTGCCGAACGACGTTTACCAGGGCGACCTCAACCCCAGCCGCACCACTCGCGGCGAACGGCTCTTCCACAAGGGCGAGCAGACCGTCTCCGGGCAGAAAGCCCTGGACTACGTACGTATCCGGCACGGCATCGGCGACGGCTCGGACATCGGCAGAATCAAGCGCCAGCAGGCATTTGTCGCCAGCCTGATCAAGAAGGTGAAGAGCGACGGGCTGACCCCGACCAAGCTGCTGCCGCTCGCCGAAGCCGCCACGAAGTCGATGACCGTCGACCCGGGCCTCGGCTCCGCCGCCAAGCTGATCAAGTTCGCCATGTCGCTGGAGAACGTCGACCTCCAGAACACCAAGTTCGTCACCATCCCCTGGCGTTACCAGGGTGAGCGCGTCGCCATCGTCGAGCCGGACGCCGACGCCCTGTGGGCCGCGCTCAAGGCCGACCGGACCATCGACGGCAAGGACGCCAGCGCCAAGAAGGGCGGGACGACCGCCAAGCCTTCCGCGGCGTCACCGAGCGCTTCCGAGAACGTCTCCGGCGACGGCATCGACGTGGCGGTCTACAACGGCACCACCACCGGCGGCCTGGCCGGCCGCGCCGCCAAGGCCCTCACCGACCACGGCTTCACGGTCACCGGCACCTCGAACGCGCCCTCCCAGGACCACGCCACCACACTGATCGAGTACGGACCGGACCAGAAGGCGCGGGCCCGGACCGTCGCCAAGCTCTTCCCCGAGGCCCGGCTCCAGTCGACAACCAGCGCGGGCGTCAGCGTGATCCTGGGCAGGTCGTATGCGACGGACGAGCCCTCGGCCGAGCCCAGCGCGGTACCCACGGAGGTGGCTGACGACGCCCGGTCCGCCGATGACGACGTGTGCTCCAACCTGTCGTACGGATAGCACCGCCCGGCGAAGGCACCGGCCCGGCCACAGGCGACGGCTTCGGCCTCACGCACCGACCGCCTTGCCCGCCTTGGCCCAGTTGGCGTGCAGCCGGTCGAGATACGACTGGGCCTGGCTGCCGGGTGTCACGCCGCGGGCGAATGCGAGCATGTTGCCCGCGCCCGCGTTGTATCCGAGAGCCAGCAACTCGTCCTTGCGGTAGGAGGCGGACCGCTGGACGGGCAGTTGAACCGCAAGGTCGTGCAGGTGCCAGGCGGCGGCCTCGATCGCGAGGTCGCGGTCATCGGGCAGCTCCTGCCAGCGCCGATGGGCGAAGTCCCGGCCCTGCTTGGCCTCATCGAACGCGGCCCGGTGCATGTTCGCGATGCCGAAGGACGCGTCTGGTTTGTACCGCTGCCAGGACCGCTCCAGATCCGGGTCATGGGGTTTATACGACTCGTTGTACAGGATCGCCATCAGCAACTGGGCGCTGACACCGGTCTGGTGTGCTCGGACGCGGACCTGGGAGGCATAGTCGGCGGGATCGTACGGCGAGGCCGCTGCCGGGACGGAGGCGCCGGCCGACGGGGACGGCGCGGGGGTGGTCGCCTTTGCGGGCGTCGAGGCGGACTGCGGGGTATGGGCCGCGCGCCCAATGACGTATAGGACCAGCACGAACGCCAGCAGCGTGAGCCACCGCCACCGCCACCGGGATTCAGCCATGCCTCCGTCCTCTCACACCCGCTCGGCCGCCGGAAGTGGCTCTCACGACGTCACCCGAAGCTCGACCAGGCGCCGCTCGTAGCGTGTGCGGGCCACCACCAGTGCCGCCGCGTAGAGCGCCAGGACGGCCCCAAGCAGCAGGTAGTAGAGGATCGGCAGGGGTGTGAGGCCGAACCATGAGCCGAGCGGGGACACCGGCACCAGCAGCCCTACCACGGTCAGCGCGGCCGCCGCCCAGCCGACCGGGCCCGGCGCGCGGCCCTCCGCGCTGCGGCGGCCAGTGCGCAGGAGCAGCATCACCAGGGCCTGAGTGATCAGGTTCTCGGTGAACCAGCCGGAGTGGAACACCGCCTCGTCGTCGAGAGCGTCGGGCCCGTGCAGAGTGAGCGCGAGCACGGCGAAGGTGGCCAGGTCGGCGACGGCGTTGAGGACGCCGAAGCCGGTGATGAACCGCAACAGGTCGCGGGGGCGCAGCACGGTCGGGCGGTGCGGCACCGCCTTGTGCGGGCCGTCGAAGGCGAACGCGAGTTGTGCCGCGTCGAAGCACAGGTTCTGGGCCAGGACCTGTGCCGGAAGCATGGGCAGGAAGGGGAGGAGAAGCCCGGCGGCGAGCATCGCGATCACGTTGCCGAGGTTTGAGGACAGGGCGACGCGCAGGTACGTGGCGATGTTGCCGGCGGAGTGGCGTCCCGCCACGATGGCATGGTCGATCGCGGTGAGGTCCTTCTCGGCGAGCACCACATCGGCGGTCTCGCGGGTGATGGCCACGGCGTCGCGAGGGGCGATTCCGATGTCAGCGGCGCGGAGCGCGGGCAGGTCGTTGACACCGTCCCCGAGGAAGCCGACGGTGTGCCCCCTGGATCGCAGGGCGGCGGCGATCCGGGCCTTGTGCTCGGGCGTGCAGCGGGCGAAGACGGCGGTGCGCGAGGCGGCATGTGCGAGTTCGGCGTCGCTGAGGCTGTCAATGCGGTCGGCGGTGAGAACACGGTCCGGGGCGACGCGGATGCTCAGGTCGTGGCAGGCGCGGGCAGCGGTTTCGGGGTGATCGCCAGTGAGGATCTTGACCGTGACACCCCGGTCGGCGAGGACCTTCAGCGCGTCGGCGGCGGTGGGGGCGAGCGCGTCCCGCAGGGTGACGAAACCCCGGAAGGTCAAACCGCGTTCATCGGCAGGGGTGTAGTCGCGGATGCGGGCCGGACGTTCGGCGGTGGCGATGGCCAGCACGCGCAGGCCGGTTGCCGCCTGCTGAGCGGCGAGGGCGAGCAGCCGCCTCCGCTCGTCCTCCGCCAGTTCACAGCGCGCCAGGACGGCTTCGACCGCTCCCTTGACGACCAGGGTGTGCGTTCCCAGCCGGCCCGGGGCGCGGACGGCGGCGGTGGCCAGGCGGCGTACCGGGTCGAAGGGGATGGCCGCCATTCCGTCGTATGCCATGAGGGCGTCCTCGTCGGTGGCGTCAAGGATCGCCCCATCGAGGGTGTCCGGGCTGGGCGGATCGGCGAGTTGGAGAGTCCACCAGGCGTTCACCGCGGCCCAGCGCAGGACCTCGGGGTCGTCCCGCCCGTCCGGGTCCAGGGCGCGGTCGACGACAGGGCAGTCCTGGGTGAGCGTGCCCGTCTTGTCGAGGCACAGCACGTCGACGGCGCCGAGGTCGTGCAGCGCGGGCAGCCGTCTGACGATCACCCCGTGGGCGCGGGCCAGCAGCGAGGCCCCGCGGGCCAGGCAGGTGGTGACGATGACCGGCAGCATCTCCGGTGTCAGGCCGACCGCCACCGCGACGGCGAACGGCAGCGTCTCCAGTCCGCGGCCGCGCAGCGCCGCATTCGCCATGAGGACGAGCGGCGGGGTCAGCAGCATGAACTTGATCAGGATCCAGGAGATGTCGTGCACGGAACGGTCAAAGGCGCTCGCCTCGCGCCGAGCGGCCGGACGGCCGTGGGCGGCGGCGAACCGCGTCCGCGTGCCCGTCGCGACGACGACCGCGGTACCACTGCCGGAAGCGACGCTGCTGCCCTGGAAGCACATCTGCGGCTGATCGAACACGCCGCCACCGACCCCGCCCAGCGCGTCGGCCGCGTCCTTCGTGGCAGGGGCCGACTCGCCCGTGAGCGCGGCCTGATGCACGGTCAGGCCGTGTGCGCGCAGCAGCCGTACGTCGGCTGGGACCAGGTCGCCCGGACCGAGACGGATCACATCGCCTGGCACCACCTCATCCACCGGGACCTCCCGCGCCACCGGCTCCGCGTGCTCCTGGGCGCGGCGCAGCACGGTGGCCGTGGCGGCGACCAGCCCGCGCAGCACAGCCATGGACCGGTCCGCCCTGTGCTCTCCAGAAGCGCGCAGCGCACAGCTGACCGCGACCAGCAAGAGGATCACGCAGGCGGTCCCCTCCGAGGCGACGGCCGCCGACACCAGTCCGAGACACAGCAGAACCGCAGTGAACGGATCCCGCAGGCTGCGGACGAACAGCCGTGGCCAGGAGGCCTGGCGCCGTGCCGGAAGGGTGTTCGCCCCGAAGCGAAGCAGGCGTTCCTCGGCCTGCGCTTCGGTCAGTCCGCGCGGGCCGCTGTCCAGATACCGCAGCACCTGCAACACGGTCGGCGCGCTCGTCACCCGATCGGTGGCGTCGACGACCGAGGCGCCCCCCGGTGCCGATACGGCCCCGGGAACGGGCGCCCCGGCGCCCGGTTCCGAGGCCGCGGCGGTCTCAGACACCGGTCCCGCGCAGTCTGCTCATCGGTGGGGACGCCTCCTCGGCGCGCGCAGCCAGTTGGCCGACCATCAGCTGCACCACGGTCACCACGTCGGGGGCGTCGACGAAGTAGACCTGGCGCCGCCCCTCTCGGCGGGAGCGGACGAGACCGGCGAGCTTCAGCTTCGACAGGTGCTGGCTGATTGCGGGCAGGGCCCCGCCCACACGGTCCGCGAGATGGGTCACATCGCTCTCGCCCTGCGCCAGGGCCCACATGATGTGCAGCCGGGCCGAGGATGCCAGGAGCCCGAACGCGGCGGCCGCCTCCGTCAGCACCTCAGCGGGCGGATCCTCGAGGCCACCGACGCCTGCCGCCACAGTCCTCGCCCCGTCCTGTCCCGGTCATCGCCGCCGCATCTGCGCTGCCCAGTCTAGGCGCCGGGACTCGCCGCCCGTGTTGGTACGGGCGGCCGCCCCGCCGAGCCCCGCCCGCGCCCGGCGGTCTGATGAAAACGACTGCCGGGCACTGACGAGGCCACCCGGTCACTCCTCTTCGTCGTAGTTGTTGACAATCACATCCGGCTCGTCATCGTCGCTCAACGCCTCGTTGAGCAGTGCACCGCCGACCAGGCCGGCCGCTCCGGCACCGATCAGCGCGCCGGTACCGAACCGGCGGCCACCCTGCTGGTTTGGTCTGCCTGCTGGGGCGGATAGCCGGGCTGCGGGTAGCCCGGCTGCGGGTAGCCCGGCTGCGGGTAGCCCTGCTGCGCCGGCTGCGGATAGCCCGGCTGAGGCGGTGTGTAGTACGGCGGAGGGGTGGTCTGCACCCGTTGCGCGCACCCCACCGCACGCTTGGATCTGCCGGGCCACACCCCACTGCGGTGACCACGTCACGGTGGTCATGCCAGGGCCGTGAGTGGGGTCGAAGTGGCGGATCCCGGGCTCGACATCTCGCGCAGGACGTCCACACCGTAGTCGGTAGCGATGCCCTCAAGCCCGGAGACATAGCCCTGCCCTATGGCGCGGGACTTCCACTCCGCGCCATAGCGGTAGAGCTCACCGAAGACCATCGCCGTCTCGGTCGCGGACCCCCCGGCCGTCAGGCCCCATGTGGGCGCTGCTCACCTGCCCGGAGTTCTGGCCACGGGCGAAGGCATCGTAGATGGGCACCGGGAAGACGATCTTCGCGACGTCAGCCGGGACCCTCGCAAGGTCGACGTGGATCTGCTGGTTGTCTCCGCCGGCACCCATCGGGCCCCCGCTGCCGGAGGGACGGACCGAACCGCCAGGACTGCTCAGGTTGTTGCAGAAGACGAAGTGATCGTCGGACAGCACTTTCCCGGACTGATCACACAGCAGTGCGCTGGCGTCCAGGTCGTGGCCGGTTCCCGACTGCCAGCCAAGTCCGACCGTCACCGCGGTCAGGCCGGGTGCCTGTCTGCTCAGCGGCACCTGCTCCGGATCAACCGGCCCGCCTTCGTCACAGGTGGGTGGTGATGGAGGGCATCAGGTCCTGGAAGGTCCGGCCGGCGGCAGGCTCGCCGATGGCCTTCATCTGCCAGCCCGCGCCATCGCGGTAGAGCTTGGCCATGATCTGTGCCGTGGAGCTGCCGCCACCGCTGAGGGTGTAGCGGGCGAGCTCCTGTCCGGTGGCCTCGTCGACCAGGCGGCAGAACGCGTTCTGCACCTCGGCGAAGGTCTGCCCCGTGAACGAGTTGACCGTGAAGACGATCTGATCCACGTGGGCGGGGACCCGGGTGAGGTCGACAAGGATCGTCTCGTCGTCCTCCCCGGCGCCGGTGCCGCCGGTGAGGTTGTCCCCGGTGTGCTGGATGGATCCATCGTTGCTGACCAGGTGCTGGAAGAAGACGACGTCGGCCATCTGACGGTCGGCGAAGAGCAGGGCCGAGGCGTCCAGATCGATCTCGCGAGGTCCGGTCAGCCTGGCCAGGAAGCCCTTGCGGGGTGCGGCCTGCCAGCCCAACCCCATGCGCACAGAGCTCAGTGCGCTGCCGTCGGCTTTGCTCAGACTGATCTGTTGTCCCTTGCTCAGGTTGACCGACATAGTTTGTCTCTCCTTCTTCGTCATGGACCATGAGGCTCGTGGACGTGGCGGCGCGGGTAGGGCAGCGTGCCGCGCTCCGACAAGGCCCCGCCGCCACCGCTCGCGGGCCGCCTCCACATCGAGGCACCTCTGAGGGGGCGAGGTATCGCGACATCCGGCTGCCGGCCACGCTCTGCCACAGTGCGTACGGAGAGATAGTTGCGGTGTTCCTCGGCCGCGGCCGCCGCTATCTCATCGGCGGCGGTGCCCACAGGTCCCGAGGCGTATCCCTGGCCGACCGCGCGGTGCCGCCCTCCTCCACGCAGGCGGTGGCTCGGGCTCCGGCGCGAACCCGAGCTAGAATCTACAACACTGTAGAAGTTCTTGCCGCGCTGCGCAGGTGCAGGGTGCTGGACGGGCAACACGATGTGACACTCACGAACGCGCGGAGCCCGAGCAAGAGGGAGACGGAGAGTGACGGAGCCGAACCCGCGCCGTGAGCGCAGACCGCAGGGTGAGTTGGAGACGCAGGTCCTCTCGGCACTGCATGCCGCTCGCGGCCCCGTGTCCGTGGGCTGGGTGCGGGACCACCTGGCCGCCGACGTCGCCTACACGACCGTGACGACGGTGCTGGCCCGGCTGCTGGTCAAGGCCGCCGTCACCCGCAGGCGCGAGGGTCGATCGTTCCTGTGGATGCCCACCGCGGACCATGCAGGGCTCGCCGCCCTGAAGATGCACCGCGTGCTCGACGCCGAGCGGGACCGGAAAGCGGTGCTGGCCAGTTTCATCACCGCACTGCCGACGGACGACGAGCGACTCCTGCGCGATCTGCTGGATCAGACAGGCGACGAACCGGGAGACTGAGACCACATGGAAGCCTTCGTCTTCCTCCCGCTGGTGCTGCCGTTAACCGCCTGGCCCATCGCGCGCCTGGCCGAGCAGCGCCTCCACCCCCACACCGCCACAGTGCTGCTGACCGGCTTCTCCGTCGTCCTGGCACTGTGCAGCACCCTGTGCCTGGCACTGCTGATGGTGGTCGGCACCGCACAGCTGCCCGGCAACCCACTTCCGGACGGCTGGTCAGACCCCGAGGTACGCAAGAGCGTGCCGCACCACGAGATCGCGGGGAAGGCTGCGATTCCCGCGCTGATCACGGTCGTCATGAGCTGTGGCCAAGCGCTGCTGCGGCACTACCGGGTACGACGGCGGGCCCACCAGGCGCTGGCGGGTCTACCTCGCACGGAGGTGGCCGTGCTCCCCGATGACGAGCCTTATGCCTATGCGCTCCCCGGTGGCACGCGTGACCGGATTGTGGTGTCCACAGCCATGATGGCCTGCCTCACATCCCGGGAGCGCCGCGCGCTGTTCGCCCACGAGCGCACCCACCTCGCCGCCCGGCACCACCGCTATCTGCTGACCGTCCAACTGGCCGCCCGCGCCAACCCCTTCCTGCTGCCCCTGCGCACGACCGTGACCTACACGGCGGAGCGGTGGGCGGACGAGGCGGCGGCCCAGGCCGTCGACAGCCGCAGGACCGTCGCCCGTGCGATCGGCAAGGCCGCCCTCGTCTCGCGCCGCACGCCAGCAGCGACACTCGCCGCCCTGGCCGCACCCGGCCCCCTGCCACGCCGGGTCGCGGCCCTGCTCTCTCCGCCACCCACGGAACGCACCTGGCCACCGCCCTTCACCAGGGTGGGCATGGCCCTCTGGAGCGCCACTGCCGGTGCCGTGGCGTCCACGCTCTTCTCAGCGAACTCCGCGGTGACCATGCTCCTCCTGCTGCACGAGGCCACTTCGCTCTAGTCCACCCCGGTGCCGCGTGCAGAACGAACCCCTCAGACGCCGCTGTGGCCGGCGCGAGCGTCCCCCGGCCACAACAGTGCCCTGATCACAGGGGCCAGATCACAGGTCGAACTCATGCGGCGACAATCCCGGAGCGAAGCAGGCGTCGCGGACCACGGCCCGTTCGGCTCTTCCACGGCCGGCCCAGAAGATCCCCGCAGAGACATGAGCGGGCGCAACCCCTGCGGTCAAGGGTCCTCCACACGTCGAGTGGGTACGGATGGGCCCACCATGGGGCACGAAAATGCCCTCCGAAACCACGTTCCCGCAAGTCGGAGGGCATTTGACGAGTGGAGCCTAGGAGAGTCGAACTCCTGACATCCGCCATGCAAAGACGGCGCTCTACCAACTGAGCTAAGGCCCCATCGCCGATCAGGATACCTGGTCGTGACCGCCTTTCCCGACCGGGTATCGCTCGCGCGTACCGCCCTCCGTAGGATGCCACGCAAGATTCGCTGCCGCGAAGCGAAGGGGAGAGCGAATGGACGCAGCACAGCAGGATGCCACCGCCCGCGCACGGGAGCTGCAACGCAGCTGGTACGGGGAACCGCTGGGGGCGCTCTTCCGCCGTCTCATCGACGACCTCGGGCTCAACCAGGCCCGCCTCGCCGCCGTCCTCGGTCTGTCCGCGCCGATGCTCTCGCAGCTGATGAGCGGCCAGCGCGCGAAGATCGGCAACCCGGCCGTCGTCCAGCGGGTACAGGCCCTGCAAGAGCTGTCGAGCCAGGCCGCGGACGGCCGGGTCAGCGCCGCGGAGGCCGCCGAGCGCATGGAAGAGATCAAGAAGTCCGCGGGAGGCTCCGTCCTGAACACCACCCAGACCACGGCGAGCACCGGCGCCCCGACCGTGCGGCGCGTGGTCCGCGAGATCCAGTCGCTGCTGCGCTCGGTCTCCGCCGCGGGCGACATCATCGACGCCGCCGACACCCTCGCCCCCACGCACCCGGAGCTGGCAGAGTTTCTCCGGGTGTACGGCGCAGGGCGGACCGCCGAGGCGGTCGCCCACTACGAGGCGCACCAGAACTGATGGGCTGACGGACTGCTGACGAGCCGATGAGTGGGCGGGGGCCGCGCGATGGGTGAAGTCTTCGCGGGCCGGTACGAGCTGGTCGACCCGATCGGGCGCGGTGGCGTGGGCGCCGTGTGGCGCGTCTGGGACCACCGGCGCCGCCGGTATGTCGCGGCGAAGGTGTTGCAGCAGCGCGATGCGCACACCCTGCTGCGATTCGTCCGGGAACAGGCGCTGCGCATCGACCACCCCTATGTGCTGGCACCGGCCAGCTGGGCGGCGGACGACGACAAGGTGCTGTTCACCATGGACCTGGTGGGCGGCGGCTCGTTGGGGCACCTCATCGGTGACTACGGCCCGCTGCCGCCGCGCTATGTGTGCACGCTGCTGGACCAGTTGCTCTCCGGACTTGCGGCGGTGCACGCGGAAGGCGTGGTGCACCGCGACATCAAGCCCGCGAACATCCTGCTGGAGGCCACCGGGACCGGTCGGCCGCATCTGCGGCTGTCCGACTTCGGCATCGCGCTGACGAAGGGGGAACCCCGGCTCACCGAGGCCAACTTCGTCATGGGGACGCCCGGTTACTTCGCGCCCGAGCAGATGATGGGCGAGGAGCCGGACTTCCCGGCCGACCTCTTCGCGGTCGGGCTGGTGGCGCTGTATCTGCTCAGCGGGCACAAGCCGGACGCGGACGCCCTGATCAAGGTGTTCGAGCAGGGCGTGCCCAACGCGCCCGAAGGGGTGCCCGAGCCGCTGTGGCAGGTGATAGCGAATCTGCTCCAGCCCGATCCCGAGGACCGCTTCCGCACGGCCACAGGGGCGCGCAAGGCGCTTCTCACGGCCACCGAGATGCTGCCGGAACCCACCCTCGACGACGACGTCATCGAGGTCTTCGACCATCTCGGGCCGCTCCCCGAGGGGTTCGGGTCCGACGGCCCCACCCGCCCGGCCGGGCGGGCAGCCTCGGCTACGAAGACCGGCACGGAAACCGACCGGGGGACAGTCAGGGACGCGGAGGGTGCGGGCACCGGCCCGACGCCCCGGCCACCGGCCCCCCAGGAGCCCGTGACACCCCCGCCGTCCGACCCCCAGCCGTCCGTCTCGCGGCCCGTCTCGCAGCCCTCCGGCTCGCAGCCGTCGATGTCGGACACCGGCAGCTTCCAACTGCCCCCGCCACAGCCCCAGACGCCGCACACGGGGATCACGCCACAGCCGGCCCCGCACCCGACCCCACAACCGCCGTCGGCACCCCAGCCGCGGGTGCCCGAGCCGCACACCCCGCTGCCGCCACCGCCACGGCCCCAAGCCCCCTACGCCCCCCACACCCCGTACTCCGGGGTCCCGCAGCCGCCGACCCCTCATCCGGCGCCCGCACGCCCTCCACAGCCGCCGCGGTCCCCGCTCGATCCGCGCCGGCCAGGCCTCCCGCCCACGCATGCGCCCACCCCCACTCCCACTCCGGCCACCGCTTCCGCTCCGGCGGCCCGGCACGAATTCCCTTCCACTCGTCCATACACCGCTCCGCAGCCGCAGGTTCCCGCCGCCGCCACCCACCGCCGCCCCGGACCGCCCCGCAAGGCAGTGATCGCGATCCTGGTCGCCGCGGCGCTGTGCTTCGCGGTCGGCACCTGGGCGTTACTGGCCGCGGGCTGACCGGCCCCCGACCGACCGGACACCGCGCGGCCGAGCCGGACTACCAGGACGACGGCGGCCCGTACCGCCGGTGCCTGCCCGGCCCCGGCGCCGCGGCCACGGCCGCCGGGGCGCGCCGCCGGGCCGCCAGCGTCCACCCTCCGAGCCCGAGCAGCAGCAACCCGCCCACGGCGTAGCTCACATAGCCCACCATCCGCAGCCGGCCGTTGTCCGTCCCGGCGCGCACCCCCGTGGCGTCGTCCGTGGTCCGCGGCCCCTGCGCGGCCTCCCGCCGGTCGGCGTCCGTGAGGCCGAAGCCCGCCCGGACCGCGTCCCCGTCGTACGTAGGACCGGCCTTCGGGGTGCCCGAGACCCGCACCCGCAGGGTGAGCGGCACGGCGTCATCGAAGAACCGCGCCACGTCCGGACTCACCGTGACCGCCAGGTAGTACCACCCGGCGAAGCTCATGGTGCGCACCGAATACTCCGCGCGCGCGGTGCGGTTGCCGTACGCCACGGGGATGGTGCCCACCTCCGTCCGCGCCTCCTGGCCCTCGTAGGCGACGAAGGAGCTCTTCTTCGTCAGGCCGCGCGCCGGGTTGAAGACCCTGAGCCCCAGTGCGTCGTTCACACCGGCCGTCCCTCCCGTCTTCGCGGCGGACAGTTCGGCGGTGGCGTCGAGCCGCTGTCCCCAGTCGACCGGAACCCGGTAGAAGTGGGTCTCGCCCGGCCTGATCTGGTCCGCCCACACCCCTGTGGACAGCGGACGCGCGTCGTTGAACGCCGTGCCGCCCGTCCGCCACCGGGCCTTGCCCGTGGGCGGGTCCGGCGGCGTGGTGCGCCAACTGCCCTCAGGAGCCTGCTCCTTGTCCCCGCCCTTCACCGGCGGCTCCACCATCAGCCGGAGCTCCAGCGGCCAGCGGGCGGGGTCCTGGGAGCCGGCCGGGCGGGCCACCGTGACGAGATACCGGCCCGCCTTCCGGCAGGAGGCCACGGAGCCCGGGGCGACCTGCCGCGCGGCGTAGTCGGCGAGCGGATAGGCCACGCCGGTCGCCTCGATCTTCCGGTCGGAATTCCCGCAGATGGTGCCGTCGGGGCTCTCCAGCGTCACCTTGAGCCCGTCACGGTACGAGGCCACGCCCGCCCCCGGCCGGGGCGCCGCGACGGCCGAGACATACGCGCCGGAGGTGGCGTCCAGCTGGACGCTGTAGTGACGTTTCTCACCTCCGGCGATGCTGTCGACGTAGCCGCGCCCCGGCTTCAGCAGCGGGGCTCCCTCGGCTTCGCCGGTGCCCTGGACCGAGGTCCCCGCGGTCCGGTACGGCCGGGCCTCACCGGCCCCGTCCGCGGGCGCGGCCCAGGCCGGTCCGACCAGTCCGGGCATCGTGGCCACCGCGCACAGCGCCGCGACCGCGGCGAGGCCGGTCCTGACCTTGCTGCGGTCATCCATCGGGGGTCACTCCTCGTCGTCCCGGCCGCACGGCCCGTTCAACTTTGCTTATGCAAGCTATTTATTTGCAAGAGTGAATACAGGGTCCGGATCGCCGCGTTTTTCCGCGACGGCCGCCAGTAAAGCCGACAGGGCCCCGACCGCTCCAGCGGTCGGGGCCCTGTACAGAGCTGTTGGTCTCACACACCCGAACCTGCGGGCACGGAGTCGGTCGCCTCCGTCCACAGATCCTGCTCGGCGCGATCCGCCTGGATCTGGCGGTACACGAGGAGCCCGCCGATGGCGGCCAGTGCGACCAGGAGAAGCTTCTTCACCGCGCTACCTCGTCTCTTTCCTTGACGTAGGGGACCTCTGGCGCCCGATGATACACACCGGCCGATACCGTTCGGTGACCTATGCCCGGCATTGGTCAACCGAGGACCGTTTCATCAACTGCCGGGGCGCCTCTACGGAATCAGCCCGGGCGGAGAGAAGATCTCCGTCCGGGCTGATCTCGCCGGTGGGGCTAACAGGACTTGAACCTGTGGCCTCTTCCTTATCAGGGAAGCGCTCTAACCGTCTGAGCTATAGCCCCGCGCTGCACCGAAAGATTAGCGCACGACCAGCCCTGTCCCAAAATCGGTTACGGACGGCCGCTACTCGTCCTCGGCGAGCGTGACCTCCACCCCGCCGACGAAGCTCGCCGACAGGTTGTAGATGAAGGCTCCCAGGGTGGCCAGCGCCGTCGCCAGCACCACGTTGATCGCGGCGATGACCGAGGTGAAGGCCAGCACCCGCGGCAGCGACAGGAACGACTCCAGGTCGAAGCCGGTGCCCTTCTTGGACTCCGTGGCCTCGCTGAGCGTCCCGCCCACCGCGCTGAAGACGCCCATTCCGTCCATGACCATCCACAGCACCGCCGCGGCGACCACGGTGCAGATGCCCAGCGCGATCGCGAGCAGGAAGCTGACCTTCATCACCGACCACGGGTCCGCCCTGGAGACCCGCAGCCGCGCCTTGCGCGTACGCGGGGCCGGGCGGGCGCCCGACTCGGAGCGCGGCCGGCGCACCGCGGTCGGCTGCTGCCCCGTGCCGCCCCTGGCGGCGTGCGCCGCGCCGGCGGCCGGCGGGGCGTACGCCTGCGGCGGGTGGTACGGCTGCGCGGGCGGCTGCTGCCCCCGCTCGCCGGGCAGCGGGCTGCTCGAGTAACCCTCGTACGGCGGCTGCGGCTGCCTGATGTCCGTCACTGTTCCCCCATGGGAGTCGGTGGCGGGGCCACGGGCGCCCGCCGAAGCGGACGATACGCCCCCGGCGGGTGCGGCTCCCGGCGCCGGCCCCTGACCGGCACCCGCTCCGCCGCCCGCCGCGGCACCCGTGGCTCCACTCACGACTTACTCCTCGGTCTCGTCGGCCGGGGGCGGTGTGCCCACGGCCGCCTCGGACGCGGCCCCCTCGGACGCGGCCCCCTCGGCTGCCTCACTCACGGTCTCGGACTCGTCCTCGACCTCTTCAGCCTCACGACCGGCCTCGGCGTTCCGGGCGATGCCCACGACGGCATCGCGCTTGCCCAGGTTGATCAGTTGGACGCCCATGGTGTCACGGCCCGTCTCCCTGACCTCGTTCACCCGCGTACGGATTACGCCACCGCCGAGCGTGATCGCAAGGATCTCATCAGTCTCCTCGACCACCAGCGCCCCGACCAGAGAACCGCGGTCCTCCACGATCTTGGCGGCCTTGATGCCGAGGCCGCCACGGCCCTGGACGCGGTACTCGTCGACATTCGTCCGCTTCGCGTACCCGCCGTCGGTGGCGGTGAACACGAACGTACCGGGACGGACGACATTCATCGAGAGGAGCTCGTCGTCCTCGCGGAAGCTCATGCCCTTGACGCCGGAGGTCGCCCGCCCCATCGGCCGCAGCGACTCGTCCGTGGCCGTGAACCTGATCGACTGTGCCTTCTTGCTGATCAGCAGCAGATCGTCTTCGGCCGAAACCAGCTCCGCCCCGATCAGCTCGTCCTCCTGGCCGCCCTCCGTCTCCCGGAGGTTGATGGCGATCACGCCACCCGACCGCGGCGAGTCGTAGTCCTTGAGCGGGGTCTTCTTCACCAGCCCCGACTTCGTGCCCAGCACCAGATACGGCGCCGCCTCGTAGTCCCGGATCGCCAGGATCTGCGCGATCTGCTCGTCCGGCTGGAACGCCAGCAGGTTCGCGACGTGCTGGCCGCGCGCCTCCCGGCCCGCGTCCGGCAGCTCGTAGGCCTTCGCCCGGTAGACCCGGCCCTTGTTGGTGAAGAACAGCAGCCAGTGGTGGGTGGTCGAGACGAAGAAGTGGTCGACGATGTCGTCCTGCTTCAGCTTGGTGCCGCGCACGCCCTTGCCGCCGCGCTTCTGCGAGCGGTAGTCCTCGGTCTTCGTCCGCTTCACATAGCCGCCGCGGGTGATCGTGACGACGATGTCCTCCTCGGCGATCAGGTCCTCGATGGACATGTCGCCGTCGAAGGGGATCAGCTTGGAGCGCCGGTCGTCGCCGTACTTCTCGACGATCGCGGTCAGCTCCTCGCTGATGATCTGCCGCTGCCGCTCGGGCGAGGCCAGGATCGCGTTGTACTCATTGATCTTGGCCTGAAGCTCGTCGTGCTCCTGGATGATCTTCTGACGCTCCAGGGCGGCGAGCCGCCGCAGCTGCATCTCCAGGATCGCGTTGGCCTGGATCTCGTCGATCGTCAGCAGGTCCATCAGGCCCGTACGCGCGATCTCCACCGTGTCACTGCGCCGGATCAGCGCGATGACCTCGTCGATCGCGTCCAGCGCCTTGAGCAGACCGCGCAGGATGTGGGCCCGCTCCTCCGCCTTGCGCAGCCTGAAGCGCGTCCGGCGGACGATGACCTCGATCTGGTGAGCGACCCAGTTGCGGATGAAGGCGTCCAGCGAGAGGGTGCGCGGCACCCCATCGACCAGCGCCAGCATGTTCGCGCCGAAGTTCGTCTGGAGATCGGTGTGCTTGTACAGGTTGTTGAGGACGACCTTGGCGACCGCGTCCCGCTTCAACACGATGACCAGGCGCTGGCCGGTCCGCGAGGACGTCTCGTCGCGGACGTCCGCGATACCGCCGATCCTGGCTTCCTTCACCAGGTCGGCGATCTTCTGCGCCAGGTTGTCCGGGTTGACCTGGTACGGCAGCTCGGTGACCACCAGGCACTGGCGGCCCTGGATCTCCTCGACCTCCACGACCGCGCGCATCGTGATCGAGCCGCGGCCGGTGCGGTACGCCTCCTCGATGCCCTTGCGGCCGACGACCAGGGCGCCGGTGGGGAAGTCCGGGCCCTTGATCCGGTCGATCAGGGCGTCGAGCAGCTCCTCCGGCGTGGCCTCGGGGTTGGCCAGGAACCACTGGGCGCCCTCGGCCACCTCGCGGAGGTTGTGCGGCGGGATGTTGGTGGCCATGCCGACCGCGATCCCCGCCGAGCCGTTGATCAGCAGGTTCGGGAAGCGGGCCGGCAGGACCGTCGGCTCCTGGTTGCGCCCGTCGTAGTTGTCCTGGAGGTCGACGGTGTCCTCGTCGATGTCCCGGAGCATCTCCATGGACAGCGGGGCCATCTTGCACTCGGTGTAGCGCATGGCCGCGGCCGGGTCATTGCCCGGGGAGCCGAAGTTGCCGTTGGAGTCGACCAGCGGCATCCGCATGGACCACGGCTGGGCCAGCCGCACCAGGGCGTCGTAGATGGACGAGTCGCCGTGGGGGTGGTACGTGCCCATGACGTCGCCGACGACGCGGGCGCACTTGTAGAAGCCCTTCTCGGGGCGGTACCCGCCGTCGTACATCGCGTACAGCACACGCCGGTGCACCGGCTTGAGGCCGTCCCGGACGTCGGGCAGCGCACGGCTCACGATCACGCTCATCGCGTAGTCGAGATACGAGCGCTGCATCTCCGTCTCGAGGCCCACCGGCTCGACGCGCGTCGCGGCAGCCCCCTGGGCGGTGTCTTCAGGCGTGTTCGGGGTGTTCTCGTCGGCCATTGCTGGTCAAGTCCTTCTGTCGTCTGCGGCTGCTCGGGGCCGACTCAGATGTCGAGGAAGCGGACGTCCTTGGCGTTGCGCTGGATGAACGAGCGCCGGGCCTCGACGTCCTCGCCCATCAGGACCGAGAACAGGTCGTCGGCCTGCGCCGCGTCGTCCAGGGTGACCTGGCCCAGGACGCGGTGATCGACGTCCATGGTGGTCACGCGCAGCTCCTCGGCGTTCATCTCGCCCAGCCCCTTGAAGCGCTGGACCGAGTCCTCCCTGATGCGCTTGCCCTGCTCACGGCCGGCCTGGATCAGCGCGTCCCGCTCACGGTCCGAGTACGCGTACTCAAAATCATCCCGGCCCCACTTGATCTTGTAGAGGGGCGGGCGGGACAGGAAGACATGGCCCGCCTCGACCAGCGGACGCATGAAGCGGAAGAGGAAGGTGAGCAGCAGGGTGTTGATGTGCTGGCCGTCGACATCGGCGTCCGCCATCAGAATGATCTTGTGATAGCGGAGCTTGCTGATGTCGAAGTCCTCGTGCACACCGGTGCCGAACGCCGAGATCAGCGCCTGGACCTCGTTGTTCTGGAGGATCTTGTCGACCCGCGCCTTCTCGACGTTGAGGATCTTGCCTCGGATGGGCAGGATCGCCTGGTACTGCGGGTTGCGGCCGGCCTTGGCCGAGCCGCCGGCGGAGTCACCCTCGACGATGAAGATCTCGCACTTGGACGGGTCGTTGGACTGGCAGTCCGCCAGCTTGCCCGGCAGTGACGCGGTCTCCAGCAGCCCCTTGCGGCGGGTCAGATCGCGGGCCTTGCGGGCCGCGACCCGGGCCGTCGCCGCCTGGATCGACTTGCGGACGATGTCCGACGCCTCGTTGGGGTTGCGGTCCAGCCAGTCGGCCAGATGCTCGTGGACGATCTTCTGGACGAAGGTCTTCGCCTCCGTGTTGCCCAGCTTCGTCTTCGTCTGGCCCTCGAACTGCGGCTCGCCGAGCTTGACCGAGATGATCGCGGTCAGACCCTCACGGATGTCCTCACCAGTGAGATTGTCATCCTTTTCCCGGAGCAGCTTCTTGTCCCGCGCGTACTTGTTGATCAAGTACGTCAGCGCGGCGCGGAAGCCCTCCTCGTGGGTACCGCCCTCATGGGTGTGGATGGTGTTCGCGAAGCTGTAGACACCCTCGCTGTACTGGGTGTTCCACTGCATCGCGATCTCGACCGAGAGCATCCGCTCCTTGTCCTCGGCCTCGAAGCCGACGACCGTGGGGTGGACCAGCTCCCCCTTGCGGGAGTTCAGGTACTTCACGAAGTCGACGATGCCGCCCTCGTAGCAGTACTTCACGGAGAGCGGCTTGCCCTCCTCGTCCACATGGGCCGCGCGCTCATCCTTCAGCGAGATGGTCAGGCCCTTGTTCAGGAACGCCATCTCCTGGAAGCGCCGCGACAGCGTCTCGAAGGAGTACTCGGTCGTCTCGAAGACGTCCGGGTCGGCCCAGAAGGTGACCGTCGTGCCGGTCTCCGCGACCGGCTCGTTCTTGGCCAGCGGCGCGGTGGGGACACCGAGCTTGTAGTCCTGGGTCCAGCGGAAGCCGTCCCGCTTGACCTCGACCGACACCTTCGTCGACAGCGCGTTGACCACGGAGACGCCGACGCCGTGCAGACCGCCGGAGACGGCATAGCCGCCGCCGCCGAACTTGCCGCCCGCGTGCAGCACGGTCATCACGACCTCGACGGCCGGCTTCTTCTCCACCGGGTGGAGGTCGACCGGGATACCGCGGCCGTTGTCGACCACGCGGACCCCGCCATCGGGCAGGATCGTCACCTCGATGGCGTCCGCGTGACCGGCAAGGGCCTCGTCCACGGAGTTGTCCACCACCTCTTGGACGAGGTGGTGGAGGCCGCGCTCACCGGTGGAACCGATGTACATACCGGGTCGCTTGCGGACCGCGTCCAGGCCCTCCAGGACGGTGATCGCACTGGCGTCGTAAGACGGCGAGGCCAGAGCCTCATCGCCGTCCTTCGACGGGATCTCGGACGGGATGTTCTCGTTGGGGTTGCCGGAATCGGCCACGAAGCGCCCTTTCTGGCACAGCACGAGCCGTCTCCGGGGCAGGCGGGAGCGGCTGCGTCGTTCAACATGTTTCCGCAAGCACTCGGTGCGCAAGCGGCGACGGTGTACGCGCCCAGTCTACCGGTAGCGCCGACAAGAATGGGGGCTTGCCGGTGCCTGAGTACGCATGTGCCGCCCTGAACCGGTCGCCACCGACTCCCCATATCTGGGGACGGGGTTTAAGAGGCTCACACCGCCACTCAGCGCTTCGGGACGTCAACCACCGGCAACCATGACAGACGCCCCAGCGGCCACCCCCTGCACAGCCGACCCGCACCGCCCCCGCGGGGGGCGCACAGGAGCACACAGACCGCCAGGTCAGCCGTAGGTGTCCCCGGGGCCCGTACTGCCGGGGGCGCGCAGCGATCCGTAACGCCGGGCCGGGCCGCCCGGGCCCAAAACCTTGATCAGCTTCACCGTGCCCTGGCCCAGATCCGCGTTGAGCCGGGCCACCAGCTGCGGAGCCAGCAGCCGCAGCTGGGTCGCCCACGCCGTCGAGTCGCACCGCACCGTCAGCACCCGCGCCTCCTCGTCGTACCGCAGCGGCTCACAGTGCTGCGCCACCTCAGGCCCCACCATCTGGGGCCAGCGGCCCATCACCCCGCCGACGGCGGCCGGGGTCTCCCAGCCCCGCTCGGTGATCAGCCGGCTGATCGCGGCGCCGAGCGGCAGCGGATCACGCCCGTCCGCGCGCGCGCCGGAGCGCAAGCCCCCTCGACGCGCCTGCTTCTTCTGCTGCGCCGCCGCACCACGGGCGCGCGCCTGTTCCTTGGCGGCGCGCAGCGCCACCCGCGCCAGGTCGACCCCCGAGGGCTCCGGCGGGGTGGGCGGGGGCCCGGACTGCTCGGTCACAGGGGCCGCACCTCCCCTTCGGACACCGCGTAGCGGGCGCCCGCCAGCACACCGGGGACGTCGTCCTCCACGGCCGCCGTGACCAGCACCTGCTCCCCGGGCGCCACCAGCTCGGCCAGCCGCTCCCGGCGCCGCTCGTCGAGCTCCGCGAAGACATCGTCGAGCACCAGCACCGGCTCGCCCGCCCGTCGGCCCGCCCCGCCGTCTCCGGCCTCGGCGGATGGCCCGCCGGCCCCCCACGTGACGTCCGCGCGCAGCAGGTCGTACGAGGCCAGGCGCAGGGCCAGCGCATACGACCAGGACTCGCCATGGCTCGCATAGCCCTTCGCCGGAAGCTCGCCGAGCCGGAGGACCAGATCGTCGCGGTGCGGGCCGACCAGCGTCACCCCGCGCTCGATCTCCTGCTTACGGGCGGCGGCGAGCGCGGCCGAGAGCTGCTCGTACAGCTCCTCGCGGGTGCCCGAGGCCGCCAGGCCGTCACCGACGGAGCTGCGGTAGTCGAACCCGACCGGGCCGCCCCCCGGGGCCAGTTGCTCGTACGCCTTGTCGGCCAGCGGCTGAAGCGCGGCGATCAGATCGAGGCGCTGGGCGAGCAGCTCGGCACCGGCCCGCGCCAGATGCTGGTCCCATACGTCCAGAGTGGACAGCGCCGCGTCACCGCCGGAGCCGCGGCCGCCGTGGCGCCGGGCCAGCGCGGCGGTCTTGAGCAGGGTGTTGCGCTGCTTGAGCACCCGGTCGTAGTCGGCGCGGACCCCCGCCATGCGCGGCGAACGGGCGGTGACCAGCTCGTCCAGGAAGCGACGGCGCTCGCCGGGATCCCCCTTGACCAGGGCCAGATCCTCGGGCGCGAACAGGACCGTACGCAGAATGCCGAGCACATCACGCGGTCTGACCTGCGAGGATCTATTGATTCTGGCCCGGTTGGCCTTACCGGGGTTCAGCTCCAGCTCGACCAGCTGCTGCCGCTCTCCCTCGACGATCGCGGCCCGCACGATCGCCCGGTCCGCGCCCATCCGCACCAGCGGGGCGTCGGAGGAGACGCGGTGGCTGCCGAGCGTGGCCACATAGCCGACGGCCTCGACGAGGTTGGTCTTGCCCTGGCCGTTGGGCCCTACGAAAGCCGTGACGCCCGGCCCGAGGGGGACCTCGGCCCGGGCGTACGAGCGGAAGTCGGCGAGTGACAGATGCGTGACATGCATGGTGGCGGCGCCGACCTCCCCCGGCGGCTCCCTTGCGGGGGCTGGTTTACTTCTTGTTCTCGACCGCGTGGCCGCCGAACTGGTTGCGCAGTGCGGCGATCATCTTCATCTGCGGGGAGTCGTCCTGGCGGGACGCGAACCGGGCGAAGAGCGAGGCCGTGATGGCGGGCAGCGGCACGGCGTTGTCGATCGCGGCCTCGACGGTCCAGCGGCCCTCGCCGGAGTCCTCCGCGTAGCCCCGCAGCTTCTCCAGGTGCTCGTCGTCGTCCAGGGCGTTGACCGCGAGGTCCAGCAGCCAGGAGCGGATGACGGTGCCCTCGCGCCAGGAGCGGAAGACCTCACGGACGTCGGTGACCGAGTCCACGGCCTCCAGCAGCTCCCAGCCCTCGGCGTAGGCCTGCATCATCGCGTACTCGATGCCGTTGTGGACCATCTTCGCGAAGTGGCCGGCACCGACCTTCCCCGCGTGGACCGAGCCGAAGTCGCCCTCGGGCTTGAGCGCGTCGAAGATCGGCTGGACCTTCGCCACATGCTCGGCGGCCCCGCCGTACATCAGCGCGTAGCCGTTCTCCAGGCCCCAGACGCCGCCGGAGACGCCGCAGTCGACGAAGCCGATGCCCTTGGCGTTCAGCTGCTCGGCGTGCTTCTCGTCGTCGGTCCAGCGGGAGTTGCCGCCGTCGACCACGATGTCGCCGGGCGACAGCAGCTCGGCCAGCTCGTCGATGGTGGTCTGGGTCGCGATGCCGGACGGCACCATGACCCACACCACGCGCGGTCCCTTCAGCCTGTCCACAAGATCGCCGAGGCTGTGGACATCGGCGACGTCCGGGTTGCGGTCGTACCCGATGACGGTGTGACCTGCGCGGCGGATGCGCTCGCGCATATTGCCGCCCATCTTGCCGAGACCGACGAGACCGAGCTCCATCAGTGATCCTTTATGCCGTAGTCATTGCGTTTCGCACCTGAGTCCGAGCCTACGCCCACGTGTTGCCGCTCAGCTGTGGGCAACACCCGCTCATCCGCTGAGACGCACCGGCATGATCAGGTACTTGTACGCCTCGTCCGCCTCGGCATCCACGGCCGGCTTGCCGCTGAGCAGCGCGGGCTTGGTCGACGTGGTGAAGGACAGCTGGGCGACCGGGGAGTCGATCGCGCTCAACCCGTCCAGCAGGAACGTCGGGTTGAAGGCGATCGAGATGTCGTCGCCGTCGAGCTGGGAGTCGACGCGCTCCACAGCCTGTGCGTCGTCGCTCGACCCGGCCTCCAGGATCAGCACGCCCTGCTCGAAGGTCAGCCGGACCGGGGTGTTGCGCTCGGCGACCAGCGCGACGCGCTTGACGGCCTCCACGAACGGAGCCGTCTCGATCACCGCGACGGAGTTGAACTCGGTCGGGAAGAGCGTGCGGTACTTCGGGAGATCGCCTTCGAGCAGCCGGGTCGTGGTCCGGCGCCCGGCGCCCTCGAAGCCGATCAGGCCCTCGCCGGCGCCCGAGCCGGACAGCGCGAGAGACACCGTGTCACCGCTGGTCAGCGACTTGGCGGTGTCCTGGAGCGTCTTGGCGGGCACCAGCGCGACCGCGGAGATGTCCGGCGTCTCGGGCTTCCACAGGAACTCGCGGACCGCGAAGCGGTAGCGGTCGGTGGAGGCCAGCGTGACCGTGTCGCCCTCGATCTCGATCCGCACACCGGTGAGCACCGGCAGGGTGTCGTCGCGGCCGGCCGCGATGGCCACCTGCGCCGCGGCGGCGGCGAACACATCGCCGGGCACGGTGCCGGTCGCCGTCGGCATCTGCGGCAGGGCCGGGTACTCCTCCACAGGGAGGGTGTGGAGTGTGAATCGCGACGAGCCGCAGACGACGGTCACCCGCACACCGTCGGTGGAGATCTCCACAGGGCGGTTGGGGAGAGCGCGGCAGATGTCGGCGAGGAGACGGCCGGAGACCAGGACCGTGCCGCCGTCCTCCACATCGGCCTCGACCGACACACGGGCCGAGACCTCGTAGTCGAAGCCGGAAAGGCTGAGGGCACCGTCTTCCGCCTTCAGCAGAAGGCCTGCGAGGACGGGCACCGGCGGACGGGCCGGAAGGCTGCGGGCCGCCCAGGCCACTGCCTCCGCGAGTACATCGCGCTCCACCCGGATCTTCACCGGAACCGCCTCCTGCTGTTGCTGGCTCGCCCTGCTGGCCTTCGTCGTCGGCGCAATCGCCGGAGACCAGTCTGACGTACGCCGCCGACAGTCGGTGCGGCTCCGGGTCAAATCGGCGCCCGAGGTGTCGGGCGGCTCGGTGCCCGGTTGTGCACAGGCCCCACTTCGAAGCGAATTTCCCGCTCTAACTGAGTGGTCGTAGTAGTAGGCCCTGTGGAAACCGTGGACAACTGACTTCTCGCAGGTCAGCACCGATTTTTTATCCACTGACCCTGTGGGTGGAGGCAGTGGACAACCACGGTCTTCTGTGGATGCCGAAGAGTTCTGCACACTCGATGCACAGGCGAGCCCTGGTTCTCCCCAGCTGCGTCCCCAGTTTTACCCACCTTCCCCACAGCCCAACCCGGCTCGTTGGTGTGACGCCTTTCACTCATCACGGTGACCACGCCTGTTTCGTTGCCGAACAGTGGATGAGGGTGTGGAGAAGCTGTGGGTGACGGGGCTCCGGCTGTGGGCGGGCGGTGGACAACGCGGAGCGAGCCCTGTGGGTATCCCGGTCGTCCACAGTCTGTGGACTGTCGATTGTCACAATTCCACACCCCGCTGACCTCCCCTGATGCCGCTCCGGCGGCCGCCCCTGTGGACACAGTCTGGACAACCGCGGCATCCCCAGGGTGTGGACGGTGGATCGGCCGCGGATCTGTGGAGAAGCCGCGTCCGAGGGCATGGAATCGAACAGGCCGGGACGGGGGTGCGCCGCGGCGAGGCGGCCGGCGGGAGGAGCCGGGCCCGGCCGGAGGGGGGTCCGGAACGACGAAGGGCGCTTGCGGGAGTCGTTTCTCCCCAAGCGCCCTGGGCGGAATCCGGCGCGTGAGCCGCGCCGCAGCCGTCTCTGTCAGCCGTTCTTGATGCGGTTCGTCAGCTCGGTCACCTGGTTGTAGATGGAGCGCCGCTCGGCCATCAGGGCCCGGATCTTGCGGTCCGCGTGCATCACGGTCGTATGGTCCCGCCCGCCGAACTGCGCCCCGATCTTGGGCAGCGACAGATCGGTCAGCTCACGGCACAGATACATGGCGATCTGCCGCGCGGTGACCAGCACCCGGCTGCGCGAGGCCCCGCACAGATCGTCGACCGTGTGCCCGAAGTAGTCGGCGGTCGCGGCCATGATCGCGGTGGCGGTGATCTCCGGGGCGGCGTCCTCGCCGCCGGGGATCAGGTCCTTCAGCACGATCTCGGTGAGGCCGAGGTCCACCGGCTGGCGGTTCAGGCTGGCGAAGGCCGTGACCCGGATCAGCGCCCCCTCCAGCTCACGGATGTTGCGCGAGATACGGGAGGCGATGAACTCCAGCACCTCCGGCGGCGCGTTCAGCTGCTCCTGCACCGCCTTCTTGCGCAGGATCGCGATGCGCGTCTCCAGCTCCGGCGGCTGCACATCGGTGATCAGGCCCCACTCGAAGCGGTTGCGGAGCCGGTCCTCCAGGGTCACCAGCTGCTTGGGCGGCCGGTCGGAGGACAGCACGATCTGCTTGTTGGCGTTGTGGAGCGTATTGAAGGTGTGGAAGAACTCCTCCTGCGTCGACTCCTTGCTCGCGAGGAACTGGATGTCGTCGACGAGAAGGATGTCCATGTCGCGGTAGCGCCTGCGGAACGCGTCCGCCTTGCCGTCGCGGATGGAGTTGATGAACTCGTTGGTGAACTCCTCGGAGCTCACATAGCGCACCCGCGTCCCCGGGTAGAGGCTGCGCGCGTAGTGCCCGATCGCGTGCAGCAGGTGGGTCTTGCCGAGCCCGGACTCCCCGTAGATGAACAAGGGGTTGTACGCCTTGGCGGGCGCCTCGGCGACGGCGACCGCCGCGGCGTGCGCGAAGCGGTTGGACGCGCCGATGACGAAGGTGTCGAAGAGGTACTTCGGGTTCAGGCGCGCGGTCGGCTCACCGGGGCCGGGCGCGGGCGCGGGCTGCGCGGCGAGCGGGCCGGGGGCGCCGGTCTGCGAGGGCAGCACGGGCGGGCCGCCGCGGGACCGCTCGAGCGGATCCGGGAGCTCCCGGCGCGGCTGCTCGTAGGGCGACCGATCGGGACCAGGGCCGGCGCCCGGGAGCGGCCCGGGCCCGGGCCGCTCCGCGCCGGGGCCCCGGTACTCGGAGTGCGGCTGCTGGTCGTAGCGCGGCTGGTCATAGCCGGGCTGGGGACGCTGCGAGGCGTACGGATCGCCCTCGGGGAAGCCGCCGAGCCGGGGCTGCTGCCAGCCGTACTCGTCGCGGGGCCGGGGCCAGGCGCCGGGCTCGGGGCGGTGCTGCTCATAGCCGGGGTAGGCGGGGCGGGCCGTCGGCAGCTCGTCTCCCGCCGGGCGGCCGTAGCCGTCGCGGCCGTCGTAGCCGTCCCGGGCGTCCCGGGCGTCGTAGCCGTCCCGGGCGTCCCGAGCGTCGTAGCCGTCGCGGCCGTCCCGGGCGTCGTAGCCGTCCCGGGCGTCGTAGGCCTCGTAGGTGTCGCGCTGCGGCTGCTGCGGGACCACCGGTTCGGCGGCGGAGTCGTCGACGGTGATCGCGATCCGGATCGGGCGGCCGCACTCGCGGCTGAGCGTCTCGCTGACGATCGGGGCCAGGCGGCCCTCCAGCACGCCCTTGGCGAATTCGTTGGGCACGGCCAGCAGCGCGGTGTCCGCGACGAGGGCGAGCGGCTGGCATCGCTGGATCCAGTGCTCGTCCTTGGGCTCGACGCCTTGTCCGCCCTGGCCGGCTCCCTCTCCTAGCAGCCGCTCGAGCACACGTGGCCACACTGCGGCAAGATCGGCAGGTACGTCAGCCACAGGGCACGCTCTCTCACTCGCTGGGTGGGGGGACGCCGACAGTTCCCACGAATATGCGGTTCTCGGGACGGGCGGGAAGGAATCGGAGCCCAGCCACGGTAGTCAGGCCGAGGTACGCGGTTCAAGTCGTTGTCCACAGGGTGTGTACAAATGTGCCATGCGATGTCGCTCCGCGTTCCCCTGCCCCCGGAAGTGCGGGGTTCGCGTTCCCGATCGGCGCGCGGCACGGCCGCGCCGCCGGGCGCTGTCGGTTTGACCGGATGGCGTAATCGCGCGTACCGTGACCAGGTCGAGTTGTCGATGGCTGCTGCCGCCTGCCTCCGATGGGCAAGGATCGCGGACCCTGGGTCCGGAGATCATGAAGCGGTGCACTCGGGCGTATTGCGAGCTACTCGTGGGCGCACGGTGACAGCCAGGCGATGTCCCGCCACCACCCGATTCATTTCTGGAGCCCCCGAGTGAGCAAGCGCACCTTCCAGCCGAACAACCGCCGCCGCGCGAAGACCCACGGCTTCCGGCTGCGTATGCGTACCCGTGCCGGCCGCGCGATTCTCGCGACCCGCCGTAGCAAGGGTCGCGCCCGTCTGTCGGCCTGAGCAGCCTGACCCAAGGTCCATGACGTGCTGCCTACCGAAAAACGGCTGAGGCGGCGCGAGGACTTTGCAGCCGCGGTACGCCGAGGGCGCAGGGCCGGACGCCCGCTTCTCGTCGTGCACTATCGCAGCGGTCTTGCCAGCGGTGAAACGGACCCGCATGCACCTGGGGAGAGTGCTCCCCCGGCGCGTGCGGGTTTCGTCGTGAGCAAGGCGGTCGGCGGCGCAGTCGTGCGTAACCTGGTGAAGCGGAGACTGCGCCATCTCATGCGCGACCGCCTCGAACTTTTTCCCGCAGGTAGCCTTGTGGTCGTACGGGCGCTGCCCGGTTCGGGTGAGGCGGGCCACGACCAGCTGGCCCGCGACCTCGACACCGCGGTGCGGCGGCTACTGGGAGGGGTGCCGCGATGAAGTACCCGCTGCTGTGGTTGATCAAGCTGTACCAGTGGACCATCAGCCCGATGCTGGGACCGGTCTGCAAGTACTACCCGTCGTGCTCGCACTACGGCTATACAGCCATTGACCGGCACGGCGCGGTGAAAGGAACGGCGCTGACGGCGTGGCGCATCCTGCGCTGCAATCCGTGGTCGCTCGGTGGCGTCGACCACGTTCCTCCCCGGAAGCGTCCGGTCTGGCACCAGCGGCTGCGCAACCGCCTCGGCGGGCATCCCGCCGGGGAGCCTGCCGCACAGCCCGAGACCCAGCCCAACGCCCAAGGAGCCTGATTCGTGGACACGATCCTCAGTCCTCTTTATGACGTAGTTTCCTGGATCATCGTCCAGTTCCACGCGTTCTACAGCCTCATCTTCGACAAGAACAGTGGCTGGGCGTGGGGTCTGTCCATCGTTTCTCTGGTCGTGTTGATCCGTATCTGCCTGATCCCGCTCTTCGTGAAGCAGATCAAGGCGACGCGGAACATGCAGGCGCTCCAGCCGAAGATGAAGGCGATCCAGGAGCGCTACAAGAGCGACCGGCAGCGCCAGTCCGAAGAGATGATGAAGCTCTACAAGGAGACGGGTACCAACCCGCTCTCGAGCTGTCTCCCGATCCTGGCGCAGTCGCCGTTCTTCATCTCGCTGTACCAGGTCCTGAACCACATCGCGAACAACCGCACGGTCGGCTTCATCGACCAGCAGCTGCTGGACAGCGCCCGTCAGGCGCACATCTTCGGCGCTCCGCTGTCCGTGAAGTTCATGTCGTCCGCCTCGCAGGTCGAGTCCCTCGGCGCCACGCTGACGGACGTCCGGGTCGTGACGGTCATCATGATCGTCCTGATGTCGGCGTCGCAGTTCTTCACCCAGCGCCAGCTGATGACCAAGAACGTCGACCTGACGGTGAAGACGCCGTTCATGCAGCAGCAGAAGATGCTGATGTACGTCTTCCCGGTGATGTTCGCCGTCTTCGGTATCAACTTCCCCGTCGGTGTCCTCGTCTACTGGCTGACCACCAACGTGTGGACCATGGGCCAGCAGATGTTCATCATCCGCCGCAACCCGACCCCCGGTAGCGTCGCCTACAAGGCCCGCCAGGAGCGGCTGCGGGCCAAGGGCCAGCTCAAGGAGGAGCCGGCCGAGGTCGAGGCCAAGAAGGCGGCCGAGACGGCTCGTGCGAACCGGCAGCAGCCCAAGCGCCAGAGCAAGTCGCAGCGCCAGACCGCCTCGGGCCACGCCAGGGCCACGGCGCAGTCCGAGGAGACGGCCGAGAAGCCCTCGCTGGAAAAGTCGGCCGACTCCGCGCCGGAGAAGCAGCAGCGCAGCGTGGCGCAGAAGAAGGGGGCGCAGGGCGGTAAGCCGGCCGGCGGCTCGGCTTCCGGCTCCGCCCGCACTGCCAAGTCCGGGCAGCGTAAGGGCCAGCAGCGTCCCAAGCACCCGTCCAAGAAGTAAGAAGGAGTCCATCCGTGACGGAAGGCACCACCCCTGCTGCCGAGGGTGTCGACACCCTGACCCGCCTCGAGCAGGAAGGGGAGATCGCGGCCGACTACCTCGAGGGGCTGCTGGACATCGCGGACCTCGACGGCGACATCGATATGGACGTCGAGGCCGACCGTGCCGCGGTGTCGATCATCAGTGAATCGACCAGCCGTGATCTGCAGAAGCTGGTGGGCCGGGACGGTGAGGTACTGGAGGCGCTCCAGGAGCTGACCCGGCTCGCGGTGCACCGGGAGACCGGCGACCGCAGTCGGCTGATGCTCGACATCGCCGGGTACCGGGCCCGTAAGCGTGCCGAGCTCACCGAGCTGGGCACCAAGGCCGCGGAGGAGGCCAAGGGCACCGGTGAGCCGGTGAAGCTGAAGCCGATGACGCCGTTCGAGCGGAAGGTCGTGCACGACGCGGTGGCGGCGGCCGGACTGCGCAGCGAGTCGGAGGGCGAGGAGCCCCAGCGTCGCGTGGTCGTGCTTCCGGTCTGAACCGGTCCAGCCTCATGATCCACACGGCCCCGTCTGTTCGCAGGCGGGGCCGAATCTTGTCAGCCTTGCATCAGCTGTCAGCCTCGCATCAGCGTTCACCACAGTGTTCGGTCACCACAGTGTTCGGTATGGAAGGACGGTCCCCGTGACGGAAGCAGCGGAGCTCCCCCCGGCGCCCGAGGAGGCACGGGAGGTATTCGGTGAGCGCTTCTTGGAGGCCGTCCGGTACGCGGAACTGCTCGCCGACGTCGGAGTCACCCGCGGTCTGATCGGTCCGCGTGAGGTGCCGCGGCTGTGGGAGCGCCATCTGCTGAACTGCGCGGTGCTCTCCGAGGTGGTCCCCGAAGGGGTCACCGTGTGCGATGTGGGCTCGGGCGCCGGGCTGCCCGGCATTCCGCTCGCCCTGACGCGCCCGGACCTGCGGATCACGCTGCTGGAGCCGCTGCTGCGCCGCACGAACTTCCTCCAGGAAGTGGTCGAGCTGCTGGGCCTGGACCATGTGACGGTGGTGCGGGGCCGGGCCGAGGAGGTCCTGGGGAAGCTCCCCCCGATGCATGTGGTGACGGCGCGCGCCGTGGCCCCGCTGGACCGGCTGGCCGGCTGGGGCGTTCCCCTGCTGCGCCCGTACGGGGAGATGCTGCTGCTCAAGGGCGATACGGCGGAGGAGGAGCTGAAGCAAGCCCGTGCCGCGCTGAGCAAGCTCGGGGTGGTCGGGACTTCGGTGCTCCATGTCGGCGAGGGGATCGTCGACCCTCTCTCCACTGTGGTGCGGGTCGAGGTCGGGGAGAGCCCCGGAGGTGTGCGCTTCGCGGCCAAGCGGGCCAAGGCGGCCCGGAAGGGCCCCCGGCGCCGCCGCTGAGCGGGCCCCGGAGCGGCGCCACTGCCGAGGTCGTAGTCGGTATTGCTCCATAGGACGGGCTCGGCTGCTCCATACAAGCTGCCAAAACTACGCATACCGGAGTGTCGCCACGAATCGGTGAGGCTGTCCGTGCATCGTGTTTCACGTGAAACGTCGCTCCTTGCTGCATGGAATCATCAGTCGTGGGCGCGCGGCCGCACTGCCGCGCGACCGTCGGCCCCGACGGGATGTGGATTCATCCACAGGAGAACGGGCCTCGCTGGTTCACAACCCCAAAAGCATGGCAGGCTCTGTTCATCGCGAGCCTGATGTCGAGGAGAGTGAATCCTTGCGGTCCGACGCCAACATCGCGGGGCCGATGACCGACCCGGTCCCCGGCCCCCGTACCGAATCGGCGGGGGAGGATGTTTCACGTGAAACACTGCCCCCGATGGACGACACCCCCATTGGCCGCGCCGCGGAACTGGCGGTCCAAGCCCTCGGTCGCGCGGGTGAGGGACTTCCCAGGCCGGAGCAGACCCGGGTGATCGTGGTCGCCAATCAGAAGGGCGGGGTCGGCAAGACCACCACCACGGTCAATCTGGCCGCTTCGCTCGCACTCCACGGCGGCCGAGTGCTGGTCATCGACCTCGATCCACAGGGCAATGCCTCGACGGCGCTGGGTATCGATCACCACGCCGAGGTCCCGTCGATCTATGACGTGCTGGTGGACAGTAAGCCGCTGTCCGATGTGGTGCAGCCCGTGCCCGATGTGGAGGGACTGTTCTGCGCTCCGGCCACGATCGACCTGGCGGGTGCGGAGATCGAGCTGGTCTCGCTGGTGGCGAGGGAGAGCCGGTTGGAGCGGGCCATCCAGGCCTATGAGCAGCCGCTGGACTACATCCTGATCGACTGCCCCCCTTCTCTCGGTCTGCTGACGGTCAACGCACTCGTCGCAGGGGCGGAGGTCCTGATCCCGATCCAGTGCGAGTACTACGCACTGGAGGGGCTGGGCCAGCTGCTGCGCAACGTCGACCTGGTGCGCGGGCATCTCAACCCCAAGCTTCATGTCTCGACGATCCTGCTCACGATGTACGACGGCCGGACCCGGCTGGCCTCGCAGGTCGCCGATGAGGTCCGCAGCCACTTCGGCCATGAGGTGCTGCGGACGAGCATTCCGAGGTCGGTGCGTATCTCCGAGGCTCCCAGCTATGGGCAGACCGTCCTCACCTATGACCCGGGGTCCAGCGGAGCGCTGTCCTACCTCGAAGCGGCCCGGGAGATCGCACTCAGAGGGGCTGGAGGGGGCGGGGTCCACTATGACGCCCAGCGCGCCCACGCCCTCCCATCGATCAGCCAGCACGACCAGCACACCATGCAGGAGGGGATTCAGTGAGTGAGCGACGCAGAGGACTGGGCCGTGGGCTCGGGGCTCTGATCCCTCCCGCGCCGAAGGGGACGGATGGCTCCGGGCCCGCGCCGGTGGCGGGAACGGTCACCGCGACGGGGGTCTCCACCTCCCCGTCGGCGGTCCCGGTGCTGACACAGGAGCGTGGTGTGGCGGCGGCCAAGGTCGCCTCGCTGCCCTCCCGTGTCGTTGTGGAGGACAGCGACGCCGCGCTGCCGCAGCAGGAGGAGGCAGTTCAGCCCGTCGTGGAGGAGGTGGCCGGAGCGCACTTCGCCGAGCTCCCGCTGGACTCCATCACCCCGAATCCGCGGCAGCCGCGTGAGGTGTTCGACGAGGACGCTCTGGCCGAGCTGGTCACCTCGATCCAGGAGGTCGGGCTTCTTCAGCCCATCGTGGTGCGGCAGTTGGCTCCCGAGCGCTATGAGCTCATCATGGGGGAGCGTCGCTGGCGGGCTTGCCGGGAGGCGGGCCTGGAGAAGATTCCCGCGATCGTCAGGGCCACCGAGGACGAGAAGCTTCTGCTGGACGCGCTGCTGGAGAATCTGCATCGCGCACAGCTCAACCCCTTGGAAGAGGCGTTCGCCTACGACCAGCTGCTGAAGGACTTCGACTGCACGCATGACGAGCTGGCGGACCGTATCGGGCGTTCCCGCCCCCAGGTCTCCAATACGCTCCGGCTGTTGAAGCTGTCCCCCAAGGTGCAGAGCCGGGTGGCCGCGGGGGTTCTCTCCGCGGGCCACGCCCGTGCGCTGCTCGGCGTCGATGATCCGGAAGAGCAGGACCGGCTGGCGTACCGGATCGTGGCCGAGGGGCTCTCGGTACGGTCGGTCGAGGAGATCGTGACCCTGATGGGCTCGCGGCCGGGCAGGGCGCAGAAGGGCAAGGGGCCGCGAGCCGGGACGAAGGTCTCCCCCGCGCTCACGGATCTCGCCTCCAGGCTCTCCGACCGCTTTGAGACCCGGGTGAAGGTGGACCTCGGTCAGAAGAAGGGGAAGATCGTCGTCGAGTTCGCCTCGATAGAGGATCTGGAGCGCATTCTCGGAGCGCTTGCCCCGGGCGAGGGGCCGGTCCTGGAGCAGCGGCTCTCGGACGCGGCGGACGAGGACGAGTAGGACACAGGTCTACGGACAGAGCGGGGCGGGTCGTATTCCGGCGGGGTCGGAACACGACCCGCTCTTTGCTCAAGGGCGGTATCGGTGCAATGTCGGCACGGATACGATGCGAACAGGTAGGGCGGATCCCTGTGGAGGCGTCTTATGCGGAAGGCAAGGCCATGCGGTCGGTGAGCCGTACCGGGCTGCTGGCAACGGGATTGGGACTGGGGGCGGTCGGCGGATTCGTCGGCAGTCTGCTCAGGGGGCGTAGTGCGCTGTCGGCCGCTCGCAACGCGGCCGGCGACGGAAGTGAGGGACTGGCTTCATGGGGCGTCGGCTCGTACCGCTCACGCTGGACAACCTTCCGGACATCCCCAAGCGCTGTCGCGCCTGCGTCTTCTGGGAGCTCGACCCGGTCAGCGGCGAGGCCGCGGTAAGGGCCGGACGTCCGGAGCTGGAGAAGGAAGCCTGGATCTCGGCCGTTCTGCTGGAGTGGGGTTCCTGTGGCCGGGTGGTCTATGTCGACGATGTGCCGGTGGGCTTTGTGCTCTACGCGCCTCCGGCGTATGTGCCGCGATCCACGGCCTTTCCGACGAGCCCGGTGGCGGCGGACGCCGTTCAGCTGATGACGGCCTGGCTGATGCCCGGATATCAGGGACAGGGCTTGGGCCGCGTGATGGTGCAGACGGTGGCCAAGGATTTGATACGGCGCGGGTTCAAGGCGATCGAGGCCTTCGGGGACGCCACCTGGAAGGAGCCCGCGTGTGTGCTGCCCGCGGATCATCTGCTCGCCGTGGGATTCAAGACGGTGCGGCCGCATCCCCGGTATCCGCGGCTGAGGCTGGAGCTGCGAACGACGATCTCCTGGAAGGAGGACGTCGAGCTGGCTCTGGACCGGCTGCTCGGGGCGGTCCAGAAGGAGCCCGCCCTCCGGCCGCTGTGAGGCCGCAGATGTGAGGCCGTGGTTTCACGTGAAACACGAAGGGGCTGCCCCAAGCGGGCAGCCCCTTCGTTGTCGAGCGACGGCTGACGGGTCAGCCGATGAAGTCGGCCAGGTCGCGCTCGATGGCGGCCTTCGGCTTGGCACCGACGATGGTCTTGGCGACCTCGCCGCCCTGGTAGACGTTCAGCGTCGGGATCGACATCACGCCGTACTTCGCGGCGGTCGTGGGGTTCTCGTCGATGTTGAGCTTGGCGATGATGATCTTGTCGCCGTGCTCCGCCGCGATGGCCTCCAGGGACGGAGCGATCTGGCGGCACGGACCGCACCACGCGGCCCAGAAGTCGACGAGCACCGGCTTGTCGCTCTTGAGGACCTTCTCCTCGAAGTCGGCGTCTGTCACGGTCACCGTGGCACCGGCCATGGTTCTCTCCTTTATCGGTTTGGTGCGGGGGAAGGGGTCAGTCGGTGGCGTTCTCGCTGTCGGCGAGAGCCGCGAGGTACCGCTCGGCGTCCAGGGCGGCGGAGCAGCCCGTGCCGGCCGCGGTGATCGCCTGGCGGTAGGTGTGGTCCACGACGTCACCTGCGGCGAAGACACCCGGCAGGTTGGTCCGGGTGGACGGCGCTGCGACCTTCAGGTAGCCCTCGTCGTCCAGGTCGAGCTGGCCCTTGAAGAGCTCGGTGCGCGGATCGTGGCCGATGGCGATGAACAGACCGGTCGCCGGCAGCTCGGAGGTCTCGCCGGTCTTGACGTCCTTCAGGGTCAGGCTGGAGAGCTTGTTGTCCCCGTGGATCTCGGTGACCTCGCTGTCCCAGATGAACGAGATCTTGGGGTCGGCGATGGCGCGGTCCTGCATCGCCTTGCTGGCCCGGAGCGTGTCACGGCGGTGGACCACGGTGACCGACGTGGCGAACCGGGAGAGGAAGGTCGCTTCCTCCATCGCGGTGTCGCCACCGCCGATGACGGCGATGTTCTGGTCCTTGAAGAAGAACCCGTCACAGGTGGCGCACCAGGAGACGCCACGGCCGGAGAGTTCGTCCTCGCGGGGCAGGCCGAGCTTGCGATGCTGCGAGCCGGTGGTGACGATGACCGCCTTGGCCCGGTGGACCGTGCCGGAGGAGTCGGTGACGGTCTTGATGTCCTCGCTGAGGTCGACCGAGACAACATCGTCGGGGATCAGCTCGGCGCCGAAGCGCTCCGCCTGTGCCCGCATGTTGTCCATCAGGTCGGGGCCCATGATCCCGTCACGGAAGCCGGGGAAGTTCTCCACGTCGGTGGTGTTCATCAGCGCACCACCGGCGGTCACGGAGCCTTCGAAGACCAGCGGCTTCAAGGAAGCCCGGGCGGTGTAGAGCGCGGCCGTATAGCCCGCGGGCCCGGAACCGATGATGATCACGTTGCGGACGTCGCTCACGGATGTCTTCCTTGTCTCTGCCGAGTGCCGACTACTGACTGGGCGGCGACGTCCGGCGCTCTCCGGAAAACCGCCGCCATCCCACCCAACGGATCCTACGGGGCCCGCATTCCCGTGTGGTGCCAGGCGGCTCGCCGTGTGCCGTGTTCCTCAGCCTCGCGGGCAGGCGCGGGGTCAGTCCCGCGGGTAGGTGCGGGCCACGAGGCGAACACCGGCGGGCGACGGCGACTGCGCCACGCAGGCCGAGTCGATCACGAAGGCGTCTACGAGGTCGCTGTCGGCCGGGTGCGGCAGCACCACAAGAAAGACGTCCTTGCCGGCGTAGGTGTCCTTCTGTGCGGCAAGCGGTACCTCGGAGCGGCCGGTCCCCGCCTGCACACAGGAGGGCACCGGGGGGTCCTCGGCGCGCAGCGGCATATCCGGGGTGTCCTGCGCCCTCACGTCTCCGGACGCGGTGGACGTCTTCTGGTCGGCGAGGAGGGCATGCACCCGTGACTTGAGGGTCGCCGCGGAGAGCGCTGCCGCGTCGTCGGGTGAGACCTGCTGCTTCGACGTCTGTGTGTCGGCCGCGTCGTTGCTCGGGCTGGTGGAGCCCGACTGGACGAGGAAGGAGCCGAGGCCGATCACGGCAGCCGCGCAGGCGGCGCCGAGCACGGTCCTGGGCCAGCGTCGGGGCCGAGTGGGCCGGGCGGCGGGCCCGGACTTCCGGCGTCCCGGTCCGGTGGCGGCTCGGGGGCGCCCCGCCGGCCGCTCGGCGGCGCCGGGCGAGATCGGCTCCACTTCGCCGATCGCTTTCCGGGAGCGCGTCGGCTTCGCCGTTTCACGTGAAACGTGGGCGCCGTCGTCCGGGGCGATCGTGTCGGGCGTCGATGTGCCGAGGGTCGGCGTTTCACGTGAAACACCGATGCGGTCGTCCGGGGCGGTCGCGTCGAGGAGGGCTTCCGCGGCGAGTGCCGCGTCGATGCGGCCCGCGATGTCGGCGGGCATCCGCACGGGGCCGGGGAGGGTCCCCAGCAGTGAGCGGATCTCGTCCAGGGAGTCTCTTACCTCGGCGCACAGCACACAGGCGGCGAGATGGTCGCGCACCTGGGAGGTGCGGTCGGGGGGCAGCAGCCCCTCGGCGAGCGCGGAGATCTCCGTGACCTCCGGGTGCTCATCCGTGTCGGTCGACGATGTCACGCTCGGCCACCTCCGCCCTTCACGGCATCTGCGTCGTTCGGTCCTGCCGCCGGTGGGACGGAAGTCCGCTGCGTCCGGTTCCTTGCCCCGCCCGGCGAGCCGCTACCCCTCCCGTTCGGATGGAGATGGGTCAGCAGCGGCAGCAGGCGTGCGCGTCCCCGGGCGCAGCGGCTTTTGACCGTGCCGGTGGGGACCTCCAGGATTTTCGCGGCCTCGGCCACCGGGTAGCCCTGCATATCGACGAGCACGAGTGCTGCCTGCTGCTCGGGGGGCAGGGTGCCCAGCGCACGGATCAGCTCGCGGTGAAGATCTCCGCGTTCCGCCGGGGCGGCGGCCGATTCATGGGGTTCGAGCAGCTGCTCCAGCCGCTCGGTCTCGGCGACCGGGGATGTACGCCTGGAGGCGGCCTTGCGGGCCCGGTCCAGGCAGGCGTTCACGGTGATGCGATGGAGCCACGTTGTGACGGCCGACTGGCCCCGGAAGGTGTGAGCGGCCCGGTAGGCGGACACGAGCGCGTCCTGGACCGCGTCTGAGGCCTCCTCACGGTCGCCGAGCGTGCGCAGCGCCACCGCCCAGAGTCTGTCGCGGTGGCGCCGCACGAGCTCGGCGAAGGCATCCGGGTCGCCGGTGACATGGCGTTTGAGGAGCTCGCCGTCGCTCGTGTCGCCGAATCTGGCGCTGTCCACCCTGGAGCCCCTCCCCGCCCGGCCGGCTCAGCCGGTGAACTTCACGTCCGTGATGGCTTGCTTGTAGGGGTTGTCGAAGTTCGGCTCCGGGTCGGAGTAGGGAAGCGCCGTGAGCCAGACGAGGACGTAGCGGGTCTTCACGCTGCTCTTGTTCTTCAGCTCGGCGGACTTGCTCGTGACCTTGGCCGAATCGAGCTTCTTCAACGAACCGACGGGGTCGGACGCCGAGACGGACGGGGAGAGGGAGTCCGTGGCGTACAGCGAGATCTCCGTGTAGGAGCCTCCGTACATCAACCCGAGGGAAACGCTGTCCAGCGTCTGCTTCGAGCCGAGGTCGTAGATGATTCCGACGCCCTTCTTGAAACTCGGGGCGAACTCCGGACCGTCGATGAAGCTGTTGGTGCGCCAGGAGGTCGAGGGATCCCCGTCGTAGGTGAGCTTGACCTGGGCGGGCTTCTGCGGGCTGCCGTCGGGGGCGAACTCCCTGGCATCGACGATCTTGATCGGCCTGCTGGCCGGCTTCGTGGGCTTGTCGTCGTTCCCGTTCTGCTGAGACCTGCTGGGCGGGGACTTCTTCTCCTCCTTGAGGAGCGTGTCCGCGAGCTGCCAGCTGCCGAGGCCGAGGGCCGCGATCAGCAGGGCGGAGACGGTCCACTTGAGGGCCTTGCCCGTGCGGGTCTGAAGCGGGGGCGGGGGCGGCATGGGAGCGGCCGGGCGGGGGGTGAGGGGCTGGCGGCCGCGGTGGGGCGGCTGGCCGTAGGCACCCTGCTGGTAGGTGGTGCGCTGGAAGGCATCGGGCGTCGTGAAGACGGGCTCCGGCGGGCGGATCCGCGGCATGGCGGCGACGGCCTTGGACAGCTCTTCGGGGGTGGTGCAGGGCTGGTCCTGCCGGGAGGCCGTGGCGCCGTCATTGACGAGCGCGCGCATCGCCAGCTCGGAGAGGCCGCGGTGGACCCCCGCGCGGACCTGGTCGGGAGCGATCAGGCCGACGCCCTTGGGCAGCCCGGAGAGGCCGTAGGCGTCCCTCTCGTACGGCCAGCGCTGGGTCAGGGCGGCGTACAGCAGCGCGCCGATGGCCTCGGTGTCGGTGCGCTGAGGGTGGTCGGAGGTGATGCCGCGCAGGGCGGCCATGACGGCGAGGCCGCGGATGCGGTACTGGCCGGACTCGGTGCGCAGGACGGAGCCCGGGTTGAGCCGCAGATGCGCCAGGCCCTCGCGGTGGGCCGCGGCCATGGCCTGGGACACCTGGCTGACGAGCTGGTAGGCCTCATGCGGCTCGAGCGGCCCGGAGGCGAGCACGGCGGTGAGCTCGGTGGCGTCGGGAAGCCACTCGTGGACCACATAGACGAGGTCGTTCTCCTCGACTGCGTCGAGGACCTGGACGAATCGGGGGTCGCCGAGCAGCGCCGCCGAACGGGCGGCGGCCAGCACCGGGCGCGCCCGCGGGTGGTCGGCCGGCAGGACATGGACTCCGACGGCGCGGCGGAGTTTCTCGTCCACGGCACGCCAACTGCTGAATCCGTCCAGACGGGTGACGCATTCCTCCAGCCGGTAGCGTCTGGCCAACTTGTGGCCGCTGTGCAGCTCCGGGGTGCTTGTGTCGGCCGCGGCGCCCTTGGTGTCGGTGCCCGCGGCCTTCGCTTCCGTGTCGGCTTTCGTTTCGGTTCCCACCCCGTCGGACGTGGCCTTGCCCGCCTCGGCGGTCAGCGCTTCATCTCCGCTGTTGTCGGCCACGTCGACGGCAGCCGTGCTCCGTTCCGCCACCGTCGTTCCTGCCTCCCCATCCGTTGCGCCTACTCCGAGCCAAGACAATTGTGCCCACAGTCCGCCGCTATGCACGACACACGATGGCAGACGATGGTTGTGCTGAACGATCAGCGACCAAGTCGTCCGCGGACCATACCGACCATGGCGGTCAGCTCCGCAACGCGCATCCGTTTCGCCGCAATGTAGAAGACCGCGATAAGAACGAGACCGCCGCCCGCCAGAGCCGCTAGGGAGCCGGTCGGGCCGGCGCCCAGCGCCCCGGTGATGGCGTAGGAGGCCACGCCGCCGAGGGCGGCGGCGGGGATGCCGGCACCCACCAGACGGGTGTAGGTGCGGACGACGTGCCGCCCGTCCAGATCGCCGCCCAGGAGCTTGCGGAGCCGCTTCCAGGCCACGCCCACGCCGATGGCGTACGCCAGGCCGTAGGAGGCGGCCATGCCCGCCACGGCCCAGCGGGCGGGGAGGATGACGTAGCAGAGCCCGGAGGCGGCGGCGTTGACGGCGGCGACGATCACCGTGTTGTAGAAGGGGGTGCGGGTGTCTTCGTAGGCGTAGAAGCCGCGCAGGACGACGTACTGCACCGAGAACGGGATGAGTCCGAGGCCGAACGCCATGAGGATGTAGCCCATGGAGCGGGCCTGTTCGGTGCCTGAGGAGCCGAACATCAGGGTGCACATGGGGATGCCGAGCGCGACGAACCCGAGGGCGAGCGGGACGATGGCGACGGCGGAGGTGCGCAGGCCCTGCGAGATGTCGTCGCGGACCGCGCCGGTGTCCCCGTCGTGAGCCGCGCGGGAGATCCGGGGCAGCAGGGCGGCCATGACGGAGACCGTGATGATCGCCTGCGGCATGCCCCAGATGAGCTGGGCGCTCTGGTAGCCGATGAGGCCGGTGCCGGGGAAGCCCTGGTTGTCGGCCTTGGCGCCGGCCGCGGTGGCGAGCCGGGTCACCACGACGTTGCCGGCCTGGTTGGCCAGGACGAACAGGACGGTCCACTTGGCGAGCTTGGCGGCCTTGCCCAGGCCGTGGCCGCGCCAGTCGAAGCGGGGCCGGAAGCGGAAGCCGGCGGCCCGGAGATAGGGGAACATCGCCAGCGCCTGGACGGTGAGGCCGAGGAGGGTGCCGATCCCCAGCAGCCTGACCCCTTCGGGGGTGATGTTGGTGACCCCCATGTCGGAGGTGCTGGCGGTGCCGAAGACCCAGATGAACAGGCCGAAGCTGGCGATGACGACGATGTTGTTGAGGACCGGGGTCCACATCATGGCGCCGAAGCTGCCCCGGGCGTTGAGGATCTGGCCCACCACGACGTGCACGCCCATGAAGAAGATGGTGGGCAGGCAGTAGCGGGCGAAGGTGACCGCCACCGCATTGGCGTGGGGATTGCCCGCGATGGACGGCGAGAGCGTGCGGACCAGCGTGGGGGCCGCGAACACGGACACGGCGACCAGGACCGCGAGGACGATCATCACGAGGGTCAGCAGGCGGTTGGCGTAGGCGTCGCCGCCGTCCTCGTCCTCCTTCATGGAGCGGACGAGCTGCGGGACGAAGACCGAGTTGAGGCCGCCGCCCACGGTGAGGAAGTAGATCATCGCGGGCAGCTGGTAGGCGACGGCGTAGGTGTCGCCGAGGGTGGCGGCACCGATGGCGGCGACGATCACCAGCTGGCGGACGAAGCCGGTGAGCCGGGAGACCAGCGTTCCGGCCGCCATCACCGCGCTGGACTTCAGCAGGTTTCCCGCTCGGCCGCCCGAGCGCTTCTTCTCCGGCTCGGCCGTCTCCGGCTCGGCCACCGCCGCGGCCGCCCCCGCGGGGGCGGCCGGCTGGGCGGGAACGGGGCCGGTCGGCTCGGGCGCCGGTGCCTGCCCCTGCGGTGATCCCGCGGGCGGATACCCGGCCGCGGGCTGCTGGGGGCGCTGGGGCTCGTAGGGCTGCTGGTCGCGGAAGAGGTGTGCGAACGCGTCCGGCTGCTGCTGTTCCTCGGCGGCGTAGCCGGCCTGCGGGCCGGTGCCCAGGTACTGCGTGGCGTCGAGGTTGCCGCCATAGGGCTGGTGGGCGGGGCCGTCGGCGGCGGCCGCCGACTCGGCCGGCCACAGGCGCGGGTCGTGTCCGTGCGGGGCGGCGGGCGGCTGTTGGTAGGGCTGCTGCTGGTACCCGCCGGACGGGGGCGCCTGGTACCCGCCCCGGTCGTACAGCGGATCCGTCAGCGGGTCATGGGCGTAGGAGTCCTGCGCCGCGTACGGGTACGGCGTGAAGGAGCCGGTGACGTACGGATCCTGCATATAGGGGTCCTGTACGTACGGCAGCTGGCTGTAGGAGATGTCGCGGGGGTCCCCCAGATACGGATCCTGCTGGTGCGGCTCGGGTCCGTAAGGACTCTGGTGGGCGGGCGGGCCGCTCTGCGGCGGCGGTACCCGGCCGGCGGGGTCATCGCCCGCGCCATGGCCGCGATCACCGTCATACGGCGCGTTCATCGCTACCCCACCTCATCGTCCGCTGCGGCCGGCCGGCCACGCCATTGCTCAATGGTCCACTTTCTCACCCGAGCCGGATGGGCCGGCGCTTTGCGATCCGGTGTCCGGCACCGGGTCACTCGGCTGCCCGGGCACCGTGGCGCGCGGACGCTCGTCCTCGCCGGGCTCGGCCCGCTCACCCTCGGTCGCCTCTCCGTCCTGCTTCTCGCCGTTCCCCGTTGCGTCTTCATCACTCCTGGCGGCGGACCGCTTGCGCTGGAGGTAGATCCGGATCCCGGCGAGGACGAGCAGCAGGACCCCGCCCGCGATCACCAGAATGACCGTGGACGTGATTTCGGTGACATTCACCGTGAAGGACATCTCGGGGCCGTACGCCTGGCCGTCCACGGTGTACATCTGGGCGGTCACCCAGGCCCGTCCGTTCGCGTTGGCCGTGGTGCCGAACTTCACCGACTGGCTGTGCCCGCCCTGGACCGTGACCACCTGGGGGTCGCCGACCGCCAGACGGTTGCCCTGGCCGGACCGCAGGACCAGCCGCAGCTGGACCGGTTGCAGAAGGTTGTTCTGGACGGTCACCGGAATCGTGGCGCTGCGCCCCGACAGGGTCATGTCCGTCTTCTTGACGAGGCGCACCTTCTCGGTGAGCCCCTGGAGGTAGGCCTGGACGGAGTCACGGAAGCCGGTCGCGCCCCGCGGGTCGTTGCGCCACGAGGTGGACATCTCCCGCGTGATCGCGCTGCCGAACGGGGTGACCACGCGGTCCTTGGCGGTGAGGATCTCCTCGAACCTGTCGAGGGTCGCCTGGGTCTGCTGGATCTTGCGGAATCCGTCGGTCGGCAGTTCCTGGCGACGCAGCGCGGCCGGGTACGAGCGGGCTGAGGGCACCCGCTGGGTGGCGCGCGGGTCGGGCTGGGCCTTGGCGGCCTCCCCCAGAGTGGCAGGCTGCGTCCAGCGGCCGGAGAGCCCGCCCAGGGCCGCCGCCATCGCCTGGGCCTGGCTGGTGGTGGGAATGCGCTGCGGGGCCACGACGACGCTGCGCTGCTTGTCCGGCGCCTGGAGGGTGAGCATCTGGGTCTGGGCGAGGAACTTCTGGACGGCGAGGGTGGCGTTCTCCGCCCTCGTCATGTCGCCCATGAAGGCGGTGGACAGCCGGGCGTCGGCGACCACCGCCGTATTGCCCCCGCCGATCTGGCGGGCCGCGGTGGGCGTGTACGGCAGATCGCCGGTCTCGCGCAGGCTGTCGCTGCGGGCGATGATGTTGTGTGCGCCGGCGGAGGTGGCGACGTCCACGATCGAGGAGTCGACGGCACCGTTCACCGGCCACGCGAAGTCCGTACGGGGCTTCACATGCAGAACGGTGTCCACGGTCATCGAGGCGAGCGCGGTGGCGGTCTGGAGGTGCCTGAGGGCGCCCGTGGCCTTGCCGCGGTGCGCGAGCGAGGCGAGGTCCGGGTCGGCGAAGGGCAGGGCCACCACCTGGTGACCCTTGATGGCCTGCTGGAGGTCGTTGAGCCACTGCTTGGCCACGGCCTGGCCCCGGCCGTCCGTCGTCTCGTCCTCCGTCTGGCCCTGCACCTCGTACGGCTTGGTCATCGCGTCGACCGTGGCGAGCAGGTCCGGGTCGATCACCCAGGTGACGGGCAGGTTCTTGCCCAGGGCCACGAGCTGCTGGAGCCGTCCGCCGGGGGCGAGCTCCGCCGCGAGGTCGTCGTTCTGGAAGATCGGCGTCTGCTGCTCATCGGCGCCGGTGCGGGCGGTGAGGTGGGTGGAGGAGATGAGCGGCCACAGGAAGGTGAGCTTGCTCCTTTTGGCGGCCGCGGTCGGCTGCCAGGGAAGGAAGGTCCGCTCGATGCCCATCACCTGCGGCCAGGGCTGGCTCCGCGTCTGGCCGGTGAGGGAGACACCGAGCTGATAGACGCCGCTCCCGCCGAGGTTCAGCTCCCTCACCGGTATGGAGAGGGTGAAGTCACGGCTGATGCCGGCGGGCAGGTTGCCGATCTTCCGCTCGTACTTGCCGGCGACCTCGGTGCCGTCGAGGCCGACCGTGTAGTCCTTGCGCTTGGCGGCCGTGTCGATGTCGTTGCGGCCGTTCATGGTCGGGCCGACCCGGAGGCTGACGTAGGAGGCGTTGATCGTCGAGCGGCCCTTGTTGGTGACCGTGCCGGCGATGGTGAGCGTGTCGCTCTTCGACGGGGTGGTCGGGGTGAGCGAGTCGATGGCGACATCGACGGTGCGCGAACCGGTGGCCTTGGCCTGGGCCGGGGCGGGCTGGGCGTGGGCGCCGGGGGCCGCCGGGATCTGTAGGACACCCGCCAGCAGGGGCGCTGCGGCGAGCAGTGCCCCTGAGCGCCGCAGCCACCGGCGGGCGCGAGCGGAAGTTGTCCCCTGGAGCTCTGCCGGCTCGGCCACGCGCTCGCCCGTCCCTCGTCGTCAGTAGTCGTCAGTGGTCACCGCAATATGCGTCCACGAAATGGTAACGATGCTCGCTGTGATGAAGTGCTGTGGAGGGCTCCACAAGATCGTCACCGGTTCGATGCCTGCGATCGACGGGAGGCTCCGGGGCCTGTGGCCACGTACCCTGTTCTGTTGTGCCGAACGCCAACACTGACAGCCACCACTCGCAGTCGACCAACGAGCTCAGCCAGGTGCAGCGTCGCGCCGTGGGCGAGCTTCTGCGAGTTTCTCCCGTAGCCGATGACCTCGCCCGCCGCTTCGAGGCGGCCGGGTTCAGCCTTGCCCTGGTCGGCGGATCGGTGCGGGACGCGCTGCTGGGCCGTCTCGGTAACGATCTGGATTTCACCACGGACGCGCGGCCGGAGGATGTGCTGAAGATCGTCCGCCCATGGGCCGACGCGGTCTGGGAGGTCGGCATCGCCTTCGGCACGGTCGGCTGCCGCAAGGAGGGCCGGAGCGGAGACGGGGCGAATCAGGGGTTCCAGATCGAAATCACGACTTATCGGTCGGAAGCGTACGATCGTACGTCGCGGAAGCCCGAGGTCTCGTACGGCGACTCGATCGACGAGGACCTGGTCCGTCGGGACTTCACGGTGAACGCCATGGCTGTCGCGCTCCCTCGGAAGGAGTTCATCGACCCGCACGACGGTCTGGAGGACCTCGCCGCGAGGGTGCTGCGTACACCCGGCACCCCTGAGGAGTCCTTCTCCGACGACCCGCTGCGGATGATGCGCGCCGCGCGCTTCGCGGCCCAGCTCGATTTCGAGGTGGCGCCCGAGGTGGTCGCCGCGATGAAGGCGATGGCCGGCCGGATCGAGATCGTCTCGGCCGAGCGGGTGCGCGAGGAGCTCAACAAGCTGATCCTCGCCGCCCATCCCGTCAAGGGGCTGCGGCTCCTCGTCGACACCGGGCTCGCCGACCATGTTCTCCCGGAGCTTCCGGCGCTGCGCCTGGAGCGTGATGAGCACCACCGCCACAAGGATGTGTATGAGCACTCGCTGACCGTGCTGGAGCAGGCCATCGCCCTGGAGAAGGACGGGCCCGACCTGGTGCTGCGGCTGGCGGCTCTGCTGCATGACATCGGGAAGCCCCGCACGCGCCGATTCGAGAAGGACGGCCGGGTCTCCTTCCATCACCATGAGGTGGTGGGCGCCAAGATGACCAAGTCGCGGATGATCAAGCTCAAGTACTCCAATGAGCTGGTGAAGGACGTCTCCCACCTGGTCGAGCTGCATCTGCGCTTCCACGGCTACGGCACGGGTGAGTGGACGGACTCGGCGGTCCGGCGCTATGTGCGGGACGCGGGCCCCCTGCTGGAGCGGCTGCACAAGCTGACCCGTTCGGACTGCACCACGCGCAACAAGCGCAAGGCCGCCGCTCTGTCGCGCGCGTACGACGGGCTGGAGGAGCGCATCGGGCGGTTGCAGCAGCAGGAGCAGCTCGATGCCATCCGGCCGGACCTGGACGGCAACGAGATCATGAAAATTCTCGGCATCGGGCCGGGCCCGCAGGTCGGTAAGGCGTACAAGCATCTGCTGGAGCTGCGGCTGGAGCACGGCCCCATGGAGCGGGACGCCGCGGTCGTGGCACTCCAGGAGTGGTGGGCGGCCGAGCCTCAGGGGTGACCCATCAGGTTTCACGTGAAACATCGGCCTGCGCGGCCTCGCGCTCGTCATGTTTCACGTGAAACATGACGCCGAGGGCGGTCGCCGCGTAGAGCGTGGCCACCAGGATCACCAGGGTGGCCGAGCGGCCGTCGGGCGGCAGCGTCAGTGCGGCGATCGCGGCTCCCCCGACGAAGGCCGCGTTGAAGAGCACGTCGTACAGGGAGAAGATCCGGCCGCGGAAGTCATCGGCGATCGAGGACTGCACCACGGTGTCGGTGGCGATCTTGGCCCCCTGGGTGATGAGACCGAGGACGAAGGCGGCGGCCAGCATCGGAGTGAGTTCGAAGGGCAGCCCCAGCCCCGGCACCAGTACGGCCGCGGCCGCGGCACACACCGTGATCCAGCGCAGCCTGCCGTCCGGGTGTGAGGTGGGGCTCAGCCGGGCCACCGCCCCCGGAGTGATCACCGCCGCCGCGAAGAATCCCGCCCCCGAGACGGCCAGGGCGAGCCCCAGAAGCCCCAGGCCCTCCGACTCGGTCCGCACCCACGCATACCGGCAGAGCATCAGCACCATCACCGTCAGCGCGCCGTAGCAGAAGCGCATCGATGTCATCGCCGCCAGAGCCACCGTGGGATCCCGGCGCTCCCACAGGTGACGCAGACCGGCGGCCAGGCCGCGCACGGTACTCAGCAGAGCCGCGCCCAGGCGCGGCTGGAGCGCGGATGGATCGGGCCCCAGAAGTCCGGGCGGCATTCTCAGTGCCGCGACCGCGGCACTGATATAGAGCGCCGACCCCATCAGGACCACCACGGCGTCGGACGATGAGCCGTCCGGGACCGCGATGCTCACCACGAGGGCCAGGGCGCCACCGGCGGTGGCCGCGAGCGTTCCCGCCGTCGGGGACAGGGAGTTGGCCATCACCAGGCGCTCCTGGCTGTCGACGACTCGCGGCAGCGAGGCGGAGAGCCCGGCCAGGACGAAACGGTTGACGCCGGTGACCGACAGCGCGGAGACGTAGAAGAGCCAGTCGGGAACCTGCGCGAGGACCAGAACCGCCGTGCCGGCGGCCAGCGCGGAGCGCAGGGCGTTGCCATGGAGCAGGACCTGTCGGCGGCGCCACCGGTCCAGCAGCACGCCGGCGAACGGGCCCAGCAGGGAGTAGGGGAGCAGAAGGACCGCCATGGCGGAGGCGATCGCCGCGGCCGAGGTCTCCTTCTCGGGGGAGAAGACCACATACGCGGCCAGCGCGACCTGGTAGACGCCGTCGGCTGTTTGGGACAGCAGACGAACGGCCAGGAGACGCCGGAAGTCGCGCAGCTGGAGCAGTACGCGGAGATCACGCACAACGGGCATGGCGCCAGCCTCACACACCACACGGGCCTCCGGGTGGATTACCCGGAGGCCCGTGATCAAGCCGCGCTCAGTGCGGTGTCTCGCCAGCGCTCAGCGCTGTGTCTCGCTAGCGCTCGACTTCACCCTTGATGAACTTCTCCACGTTCTCCCGCGCCTGGTCGTCGAAGTACTGCACCGGGGGCGACTTCATGAAGTACGAGGAGGCCGAGAGGATCGGGCCGCCGATGCCGCGGTCCTTGGCGATCTTCGCGGCGCGCAGCGCGTCGATGATGACGCCCGCGGAGTTCGGGGAGTCCCACACCTCGAGCTTGTACTCCAGGTTCAGCGGGACATCGCCGAACGCACGGCCCTCGAGCCGGACGTAGGCCCACTTGCGGTCGTCCAGCCAGGCCACGAAGTCGGACGGGCCGATGTGGACATTGTCCTCACCCAGCTCGCGGTCCGTGATCTGGGAGGTGACGGCCTGCGTCTTGGAGATCTTCTTGGACTCCAGGCGCTCGCGCTCCAGCATGTTCTTGAAGTCCATGTTGCCGCCGACGTTCAGCTGCATGGTGCGCTCCACCACCACACCGCGGTCCTCGAACAGCTTCGTCAGGACCCGGTGCGTGATCGTGGCGCCGACCTGCGACTTGATGTCGTCCCCGACGATCGGGACACCGGCCTCGGTGAACTTGTCCGCCCACTCCTTGGTGCCGGCGATGAAGACCGGAAGCGCGTTGACGAAGGCGACCTTGGCGTCGATGGCGCACTGGGCGTAGAACTTCGCCGCCTGCTCGGAACCCACGGGGAGGTAGCAGACCAGGACGTCGACCTGCTTGTCCTTGAGGATCTGGACGATGTCGGCCGGCGTCTCCTCGGACTCGTCGATCGTCTGGCGGTAGTACTTGCCCAGGCCGTCGAGGGTGTGGCCGCGCTGCACGGTGACACCGGTCGAGGGCACGTCGCAGATCTTGATGGTGTTGTTCTCGCTGGCGCCGATCGCGTCGGCGAGGTCGAGGCCGACCTTCTTGACGTCGACGTCGAAGGCGGCCACGAACTCCACGTCACGCACGTGGTAGTCGCCGAACTGCACGTGCATCAGACCCGGCACGCGGGTGGCCGGGTCGGCGTCCTTGTAGTACTCGACGCCCTGCACCAGCGAGGCGGCGCAGTTGCCCACGCCGACGATGGCTACGCGAACCGAACCCATTCCGGTTGCTCCCTGTTTGTACTCGACGAAGCCCTGCGGGGTGCGGGGCCTCATGTGGTGGTGTCATCGGACGGATCCGGCCGGGAACCACCCCGGTGCCGGGGCAGGCCGCCCGTATCTTCTGACTGGTCCTGCTCTCCTGACGGGGCCAGCTCGGGGGACCGGCTCTGCTCCAGCTTCTGGGGCCGGTCCTGGCCCGCGGGGCCGCCGCGCTGGTCGCGCCCGGCCCGCTCGCTCTCAATCAGCTCGTTGAGCCAGCGGACTTCACGTTCCACCGACTCCATCCCGTGCCGCTGCAACTCGAGGGTGTAGTCGTCGAGCCGCTCACGGGTGCGGGCGAGAGAGGCCCGCATCTTCTCAAGGCGCTCCTCGAGGCGGCTGCGCCGCCCCTCAAGGACCCGCATCCGCACATCCCGCGACGTCTGTCCGAAGAAGGCGAAGCGGACGCCGAAGTGCTCGTCCTCCCACGCGTCCGGGCCGGTGTGGGCGAGCAGCTCCTCGAAGCGCTCCTTCCCCTCCGCCGTCAACCGGTAGACGATTTTCGCGCGGCGGCCGGCGAGCGTCGCGGCGAGGGCTTCCTCGGGCGCGCTGCCAGGCTCCTCGATCAACCATCCGTTGGCGACCAGCGTCTTGAGGCAGGGATAGAGACTGCCGTAGCTGAACGCACGGAACACCCCGAGCGAGGTGTTCAGGCGTTTCCGCAGCTCGTAGCCGTGCATCGGGGACTCGCGGAGCAGGCCGAGGACGGCGAACTCAAGCACACCCGAGCGTCTGCCCACACCCGCCTCCTCTGTCTCCTGGGTCCTTTATGCCGAGCTGATGTATCGACTCGATACATCCAGACGATAGAACCGTGATGGTGGCGGGACAAGAGGGACCATCGTGAACGGCGTCACATCACCAATTCGTGGGACGCGAACTGACTGTTATGGAGTGAAGATCACGCCTCGGCTGGTTTTGACCGTGCGTACTCTGTTCGCCATGCACGGCACCGGGAACCAAGTGACGCCATCAGGCGTCCTCGTCCTGGATGAAGTGCGCCCGGTTGCTACCGGTGGCCGGAGCGCACATCGGGGGGACCGAAAGCCACCTGCCGCTTTCAGGCGATAGCGCCTGCCCGAGGAGTAGTCGTTCCATGAGCGAGCACCGTCGCAAGCCGCCGCAGCCACAAGGCGGTGGACGAGCAGCGGCCCGACGCGCCGCGCAGCAGTCGTCAGGCCGCCGCGCGGCCCAGCCGCGAAGCGCCACAGGGTCGGGCTCCGCCCCGCATGGGGAGGAGCGCACTTATGTCGGCCGGGCCGAAGCCCGGCGCGCCGCACAGCGCGGCTCCGGCCGCAGAAGAGGAGCCGATCCCGATGCCGGGGGCGGAGGCCGGCGTGCCGCCGGCGGCCGAGGGCGCGGGGGCGGCGATGGACGCCCCGTCAAGAAACGCTTCATCGACTACCCGCGCGCGGGCAAGGACGGTTTCCGGCGCTGGCTCCCGTCCTGGAAGCTGGTGACCGGGACCTTCCTCTTCTTCTTCGCCGTGCTTGTCGGCGCCGTGGGCATCGGGCTGTGGCTGGTGGAGGTTCCCTCCGCGCAGGCCGCGTCCAAGGTCGAGAAGAACGTCTATTACTGGGCGGACGGCAAGCAGATGGTGGTCTCTGGCCGCGGTGAGTACAACCGCCAGATCGTGCCACTGAGCGATATCGACGAGTCCTTGCAGAACGCGGTGATCTCCGCGGAGAACGCCAGCTTCTACGACGACAACGGCGTCGACCCGATGGGTATCGCCCGCGCGGTCGTCAACATGGCCAAGGGCGGGGCCACGCAGAGCGGTTCCACCATCACCCAGCAGTTCGTGAAGAACACTTACCTGGACCAGTCGCAGACGGTCACGCGCAAGGTCAAGGAGCTGTTCATCTCCATAAAGGTCGGCGCGACCATGGACAAGGAAGACATCCTCGCCGGCTATCTGAACACCGCGTACTACGGGCGTGGCGCCTACGGCTGCCAGGCGGCGGCCCGCGCGTACTACGACACGGACTGCCGGAAGCTGACGCCGAGCCAGGGCGCCTTCCTCGCCGCGACCCTCAACGGCCCCAACCTCTATGACCCCGCCGGCGGCTACGGCGCAGTCGCGAGCAAGACGGCGAACACCAAGCGGGCCAAGCTGCGCTGGGAGTGGATCCTCAAGCGCGAGGTCGAGGTGGGGAGGATGTCCAAGGCCGACAGCGAGAAGTACATCGCCAAGGGGTTCCCGGCGCCGCGGGCGCCGAAGGTCGCGACGAACAAAGAAGGTCAGATCGGTTACCTCACCGACCTGGCCGACAACTACATCATCGCGAACAGCAAGATCACCAAGAACATGCTGGACAAGGGTGGCTACCAGATCCACACCACCTTCGACCGCAACAAGATGAACCAGCTCGAGACGGCCGTGAAGAAGGTGACCAAGGAGAGCATCAAGCCGAAGCTGCGCGAAGCGGACAACCACGTGCAGTTCGGCGGGGCCTCGGTGGAACCCAAGACGGGCAAGATCGTCGCCATCTACGGTGGCAAGAACGCCCTGGAGCACTACACCAACAACGCCGACTACACCGGTGTCCAGGTGGGCTCCACCTTCAAGCCCTTCGTGCTGGCCGCCGCCATGAAGGACGGCGTCCGCGACAAGGACGGTCCGCGGGATCAGTCCGACTCGGAACGCACTCTGGTCTCCCCCAAGAGCATCTACAACGGCGACAACAAGCTGACGCTGCGCGACTACAACGGGACCGTCTGGCACGACAAGGACGGCAAGGAGTGGCACCAGAGAAACGACGGTGACGAGGACCGGGGCAAGATCAACCTGCGCACCGCGATGCAGTTCTCGGTGAACACCCCCTTCATCCAGCTCGGCATGGACGTAGGCACCGACAAGGTGCGGGACGCGGCGATCGCCGCGGGTCTCAACGAGGACCAGCTGGCCTCGATCACCCCGACGTTCTCCCTGGGCACCTCGGCCCCGAGCGCCATCCGGCTCGCCGGGGCGTACGCGACCTTCGCGGCCAGCGGCAAGCAGGCCAGTCCGTACTCGGTCGACACGGTCGAGCACAAGGGCATCGAGGTCTACAACCACAAGGACGACTACGAGCTCACGACGGCGTTCGACCCGAACGTGGCCGACAACGTCACCGATGTCCTGAAGAACGTCGTCGAGAAGGGCACCGGCACCTCGGCGCAGATCGGCCGTCCCGCCGCGGGCAAGACCGGTACCACCGATGAGAACAAGTCGGCCTGGTTCTCCGGCTACACCCCGCAACTGTCCACGGCGATCGGCATGTGGCGCGTGGACGACAAGGCCAAGAACCAGAAGTTCCTCTCCATGCGCGGCGTGGGCGGCCAGAAGACGATCCACGGTGCCTCGTACCCGGCCGAGATCTGGGCCGACTACATGCGCGAGGCCATGAAGGGCAAGAAGGTCGAGAACTTCCCGAAGCCCGAGCCGATCGGCGAGGAGATCTTCGGCGACGGCGCGAGCCCGACCGCTCCGCCCACGACGACGGCCCCCTCGGAGACTCCGTCCGAGACGCCTTCGGAGACCCCGTCCGAGACCCCGTCCTCCGAGACCCCGACCAACAGCCCGTCCCCGACGGATACCTGTGACCCGCTGGAGATCGGTTGCAACGGCGGCAACAGCAACAACGGGGGCAACGGCAACGGAGGGAACGGCAACAACGGGGGCAACGGCAACGGTGGCGGCACCAGCACTCCGAGCACGGAACCCCCGGGCAGCGATAACGGCGGCTGGTTCGGCGGAGGCGGCTGACGCAGGCGGCTGAGCCCGCAGGCGAGCGACCCTCGCCCCCCCCACCACCATCGGCGGCCGCGCCGGAGCCTCACCCGCTCCGGCGCGGCCGCCGCCGTTCTCCGGGGCTCCCCGGGCCGCCCCGGCCCCTTCGCCGCCCCGAGGCGGCACGGGCCTCTGGGGCGGGCCTCACGGCCCTCCCCCGGCCCGTACGGCAGGATGGATCCCATGACGAGCGTGCGCAGGGACCCCGAGGCCGAGCCCGTACGGCCGACCGCCGAGGACGCCGTGGCCGCGGCCGGCAGCGAGCTGATCGGCGGCCCGGCCGGGCGCCGGGCGCTGCTCGGCGTCAGCTGGTGGACCCCCGTGCGGATCATCGCGCTCGTCGCCATCGGGATGTTCGCCCTCGGCATGGTGCAGAAGATCCCCTGCTACAACGGCGGCTGGTTCTCCAGCGTCACCGGCCAGTACACCCACGCCTGCTACTCCGACATACCGCACCTGTACGCGGGCCGCGGCTTCGCGGAGAACGTCGTTCCCTACTTCCACCGCATACCGGGCGCCGCGGACGGGATGGACTACCTGGAGTATCCGGTCCTCACCGGCCTCTTCATGGAGGTCGCCTCCCGGCTCACCCCGCACGGCGGGTCGCTCCAGCACCAGGAGCAGATCTACTGGATGGTCAACGCGGGCATGCTCATGGTCTGCGCCGCGGTCGTCGCCGTCTGTGTCTCGCGTACGCACCGCCGCCGCCCCTGGGACGCCCTGCTCGTCGCCCTCGCCCCCGCCTTCGCGCTCACCGCGACCGTCAACTGGGACCTCTTCGCGGTGGCGCTCACGGCCATCGGGATGCTGATGTGGTCGCGCGGCCGCCCGCTGGCGGCCGGCGTCTTCCTGGGGCTGGCGACGGCCGCGAAGTTCTACCCGATACTGCTGCTCGGGGCGGTGCTGGTGCTGTGCCTGCGGGCCGGCCGGCTGCGCGCCTTCGGGACGGCGCTGGGCGGGGCGCTGGGGGCCTGGCTCGTCGTGAACGTCCCGGTGATGATCAGCAGCCGCGGGGGCTTCCACATCCGCGAGGGCTGGCTCGCCTTCTACACCTTCAGCCGGGACCGGCCCGTCGACTTCGGCTCCGTGTGGCTGGTCATCTCCCAGCGCACCGGGAGCTCCCTCGACAACGTCAACCTGTACGCCACGCTGCTGATGCTGCTGGCCTGCGCCGGTATCGCGGCGCTCGCCCTGTGCGCGCCGCGGCGGCCGCGGCTGGCGCAGATCGCGTTCCTGGTCGTCGCCGCCTTCGTGATCACCAACAAGGTCTACTCGCCGCAGTACGTGCTGTGGCTGATCCCGCTGGCGGTCCTGGCCCGGCCGCGGTGGCGCGACTTCCTGGTGTGGCAGGCGTGCGAGGTGATGTATTTCCTCGGGATCTGGATGTACCTGGCGTACATCGGCAGCGGTGACAAGCACCGGGGACTGCCGCCGGAGGGGTACCAGCTGGCGATCATCGTCCATGTGCTGGGGACGCTGTATCTGTGCGCCCTGGTCGTGCGGGATGTGCTGGTGCCCGAGCGGGACGTGGTGCGCAGGGACGGGTCGGACGACCCGTCGGGCGGTGTGCTGGACCGGGCCCCGGATGTGTTCGTCCTGGGGGAGGCGCGGCACGCGCCGGCGTACGAGGGGCCGGCGCGGGTGGAGTGGGGCGTCAGACGCGAGTGAGCTCCCGCGGGGCGGGACGAGCACGGCGAAGGGCCCGGAGCCGCGAGGTGATCGCGCGGCTCCGGGCCCTTCCGGTCGCCTCGGCCGGTCCGGTCGCTCTGGTCGCTCCGGGCCGTGCCGGGTGGCTCAGCGGTCGACCAGCCGGTCGAACTGCGTCGTGGTGTGCCGCAGGTGGGCCACCAGCTCGTCGCCCACCTGTGGGGGCGCGACATCACTCGGTACGAACAGGATGGACACCTGCATGTGCGGCGGCTCGGCGAACCACCGCTGCTTGCCCGCCCACACGAACGGCGAGAGGTTGCGGTTGACGGTCGCGAGCCCGGCGCGCGCGACGCCCTTGGCCCGCGGCATCATGCCGTGCAGGGCCTTGGGGGCCTCCAGCCCGACGCCGTGGGAGGTGCCGCCCGCCACGACCACCAGATAGCCGTCGGAGGCCGTCTTCTGCTGGCGATAGCCGAAGCGGTCGCCCTTGGCGACCTGGGTGACGTCGAGCACCGCGCCCCGGTACTGGGTCGAGTCGTGGTCGCCGAGCCACAGCCGGGTGCCGATGCGGGCGCGGAACCGGGTCTGCGGGAACTGCTGCTGTAGGCGGCCCAGCTCCTCGGACTTGAGGTGGCTGACGAACATGGTGTGCAGCGGCAGCCGGGCGGCGCGCAGCCGGTCCATCCAGGCGATGACCTCCTCGACCCCGTCCAGCCCGTCGGTGCGGTCGAGGGGGAGGTGGATGGCGAAGCCCTCCAGCCGGACGTTCTCTATCGCGGCGTGCAGCTTGGGGAGGTCCGCCTCGGCGACGCCATGGCGCTTCATGCTGCTCATGACCTCGATGACCACGCGCGCGTTCACCAGGCCGTACACACCGTCGACCGACGACACCGAGCGGATCACCCGGTCCGGCAGCGGCACGGGCTCCTCGCCCCGGCGGAAGGGGGTGAGCACCAGCAGGTCGCCGCTGAAGTAGTCCTTCATCCGGGCGGCCTCGTAGGTGGTCCCCACCGCGAGGATGTCGGAGCCGATGCGGGCGGCCTCCTCGGCCAGCCGCTCGTGGCCGAAGCCGTATCCGTTGCCCTTGCAGACCGGGACTATGCCTGGGAACTGCTGGATCACCAACTGCTGGTGCGCCCGCCAGCGCGCGGTGTCGACATAGAGGGTGAGCGCCATTGGCCGGTCCCGGAACCTTTCTCGTTGCCGCGGTGTATTGGAGGTATGCAGCGTAGGTGGAGAGTCAAGAACTCGGCGAAGTCAGCGGCGCGACATGTAGATGTCCAGCGCCTTGTGCAGCAGCTTGTTGAGGGGGAAGTCCCACTCGCCGAGGTACTCGGCAGCCTCGCCGCCGGTCCCCACCTTGAACTGGATGAGACCGAAGAGGTGGTCGTTCTCGTCCAGCGAGTCGCTGATGCCCCGAAGGTCATAGACGGTGGCGCCCAGCGCGTAGGAGTCGCGCAGCATGCGCCACTGCATCGCGTTCGAGGGCCGGACCTCGCGCTTGTGGTTGGCGGAGGCACCGTAGGAGTACCAGACGTGGCCGCCGACGATCAGCATGGTGGCCGCGGCGACGGCCTCGCCCTCGTGCATGGCGAAGTACAGCCGCATCCGGTTGGGGTCCTCGCTGTTGAGGGCCTGCCACATGCGCTGGAAGTAGCTGAGCGGGCGGGGCCGGAAGTGGTCGCGCTCCGCGGTGATCTCGTAGAGCCGCTGCCACTCCGCCAGGTGCTCGTAGCCGCCCTGGACGACCTCGACGCCGGCCTTCTCGGCCTTCTTGATGTTGCGCCGCCACAGCTGGTTGAAGCCCTTGTGGACGTCCTCCAGGGAGCGGTTCTCCAGGGGCACCTGGAAGACGTACCGGGGCTGGACATCGCCGAAGCCGGCCCCGCCGTCCTCGCCCTGCTGCCAGCCCATGCGGCGCAGCCGGTCGGAGACCTCGAAGGCGCGCGGCTCGATGAACGTCGCCTCGATGTCGCGCAGCCGCTTCACATCCGGGTTCTGGATGCCCGACTTGATGGCGGCGGCGTCCCAGCGCCGGATGATGACCGGCGGGCCCATCTTCACGGAGAAGGCGCCCTGCTGCTTGAGGTGCGCGAGCATCGGGCGCAGCCAGTCCTCGAGGTGGGGCGAGTACCAGTTGATGACCGGACCCTCGGGCAGATAGGCGAGATAGCGCTTGATCTTGGGCAGCTGCCGGTAGAGGACGAGGCCGACGCCGACCAACTGGCCACTGGTGTCGAACCAGCCGAGACTCTCCGAGCGCCACTCCGTCTTGACGTCAGCCCATGCCGGAACCTGCATGTGGCTGGCCGCGGGCAGGCTCTGGATGTATGCCAGATGCTGCTCTCGGCTGATCGTCCTCAGGGTCAGGCTCATGCGGGGCGCTCCTCGGCAGGTTTGTCCCCGTGGTCGGGGCTCCGGCTCTCGCGCCGAAGCCTACTGCGACAAGGACGCGCCCCGTTTGGGCCCGGGGGCAACGGGCCGGGCCGGAACTCAGCCCAGGACGCCGCCGAAGAGGCCGCCGTGCGCCATGCCGAGATAGAAGCCGACGGCGGATGCGCCGAGCCCGATGATCAGAAGGAACCGCTCGCCGGTGGTCGCGGAGATCAGCTGTCCCCACAGTCCGGTGATGATCCCGACGAGGCCCGTCCACGAGCTGAGCAGGTGGAGATGGGGGAAATGGGCGGTGATGAACGCGATCACGCCGATCAGCAGGGTCGCCGCGGCGAAGGTGTTCTCGACCGGATGCGACTTGCCATCGGTGTCGAGGAAGGAGAGAAGTCCGTGGTGAGGTCGTGCTGCCTGTGCCATGGGGCACCTCCGTATAGGCCCATATGGCAAAGCGGCGAAACTGTAACGCCGCTCACACCCGATGTGTACAGATTGCGGCGGGAGACCGCCGGATTTCAACCCGGCGGCAGTCGCCGGGTAGTGTGTACCGTCCGCAGTGGTGTCTGTGCAGGCACCGATGCGGTACGCATCACGACCCTCCTGCCACGGATCGACCGTGGCCGCTGAGTCCAAAGGAGGTGGGTTCCACATGCGTCACTACGAGGTGATGGTCATCCTCGACCCCGATCTCGAGGAGCGCGCTGTCTCCCCGCTGATCGAGAACTTCCTTTCCGTCGTCCGTGAGGGCAACGGCAAGGTCGAGAAGGTCGACACCTGGGGCCGTCGTCGTCTCTCGTATGAGATCAACAAGAAGCCCGAGGGCATCTACTCGGTCATCGACCTGCAGGCCGAGCCCGCGGTCGTCAAGGAGCTCGACCGTCAGCTCAACCTGAACGAGTCGGTCCTCCGGACCAAGGTCCTCCGTCCCGAGACCCACTGAACGCGTAAAGCGTTCAGCGGTCATCGGGTCGTATCGCAACGAGTAGCAAGCAGCCCAGCAGTACCCGCCGAGAGGTTCCCCCAATGGCAGGCGAGACCGTCATCACGGTCGTCGGCAATCTCGTCGACGACCCCGAGCTGCGCTTCACCCCGTCGGGTGCGGCGGTCGCGAAGTTCCGTGTCGCGTCCACTCCCCGTACCTTCGACCGGCAGACCAACGAGTGGAAGGACGGCGAGAGCCTCTTCCTCACGTGCTCGGTGTGGCGGCAGGCAGCGGAGAACGTCGCCGAGTCGCTTCAGCGCGGCATGCGCGTCATCGTGCAGGGCCGGCTGAAGCAGCGGTCCTACGAGGACCGCGAGGGAGTCAAGCGCACGGTCTACGAGCTGGACGTCGATGAGGTCGGCGCCAGCCTGCGCAGCGCCACGGCGAAGGTCACCAAGACCGCCGGCCGCGGCGGCCAGGGTGGATACGGCGGCGGCCAGGGCGGCGGCCAGGGTGGCGGCGGTGGCTGGGGCGGCGGCCCCGGCGGCGGCGGCCAGCAGGGCGGCGGCGCTCCGGCCGACGACCCGTGGGCGACCAGCGCCCCGGCCGGCGGTCAGCAGGGCGGCGGGGGCGGTGGCTGGGGCGGCGGCTCCGGCAACTCCGGCGGCGGCTACTCGGACGAGCCGCCCTTCTAGGTCGTATGCGCCGTTTCACGTGAAACCGCGGTTTCACGTGAAACGTGCCGGGCCTGGTCTGGGCGACCAGCACAAACTTCTTGATCACACTGGAGAGAGACAATGGCGAAGCCGCCTGCTCGCAAGCCTAAGAAGAAGGTTTGCGTGTTCTGCAAGGAGAAGATCTCCTACGTCGACTACAAGGACACGAACCTGCTGCGGAAGTTCATTTCCGACCGCGGCAAGATCCGTGCCCGCCGGGTCACCGGCAACTGCACCCAGCACCAGCGTGACGTCGCCACGGCCGTGAAGAACAGCCGTGAGATGGCGCTGCTGCCCTACACCTCCACCGCGCGATAAGGGAAGGGTGACCGAGTCATGAAGATCATCCTCACCCACGAGGTCTCCGGCCTCGGCACCGCCGGCGACGTCGTGGACGTCAAGGACGGTTACGCCCGTAACTACCTGGTTCCGCGTGGTCTGGCGATCCGCTGGACCAAGGGCGGCGAGAAGGACGTCGAGCAGATCCGCCGCGGTCGTCGCATCCGCGAGATCGCCACGATCGAGCAGGCCAACGAGGTGAAGGCGCGGCTCGAGGGCGTCAAGGTGCGCCTGAAGACCCGCGCCGGCGACGCCGGCCGTCTGTTCGGCTCCGTCACCCCGGCCGACATCGCCTCGGCGATCAAGGACGCGGGTGGCCCCGACGTGGACAAGCGCCGGATCGAGGTGGGCGCCCCGATCAAGACCCTGGGCGCGCACCAGGTCTCGGTGCGTCTGCACGCCGAGGTTGCCGCCAAGGTGGGCGTCGAGGTCGTCGCCGCCTGACCGGTGGTCCCCGTGCACTGCACGACTGAGGGCCGCGACCCACGCCGGGGTCGCGGCCCTTGTGCTTGTCCACCGCGGTGTTCCACAGCCTCGGTGTTCGTCCGCCTCGGTGTTCGTCGGCTGTGGTGTGTCGGCCCGCCCTTCCGGGCTCAGCCGCGCACCGCGCCGGTGACGACCCAGCGGCCCGAGCGGGCCCGTAGCCACAGGGTGGCCAGCCGGACCGACATCATCAGCGCCATGGTCCACCACAGGGCCGTGAGTCCGCCGCCCAGGGAGGGCACCAGCACCGCGACCGGGGCGAAGACGACCAGCGTGGCGATCATCGCCCAGGCCAGATATCCCCCGTCCCCCGCGCCCATCAGCACCCCGTCGAGGACGAAGACGACACCGGCCACCGGCTGGATGACGGCCGTCACCAGCAGGGCGGGCAGCAGGGTGTCGCGCACCGCCGGGTCCGAGGTGAACAGGGGGATGAAGAGCGGGCGGGCCGCGATGACCAGCAGGCCCAGCACCACTCCGGACGCGATGCCCCACTGGACCATGCGGCGACAGGCCGCGCGCGCTCCCTCGGAGTCGCCCGCGCCCAGATACCGCCCGATGATCGCCTGGCCCGCGATGGCGATGGCGTCCAGGGCGAACGCCAGCAGATTCCACAGCGACAGCACGATCTGGTGGGCGGCGATCTCATCGTCGCCGAGCCGGGCCGCCACCGCGGTCGCGATCACCATCACGGAGCGCAGGGCCAGCGTACGGACCAGCAACGGCACCCCCGCGTGGGCGCAGGCCCGTATCCCGGCCAGATCCGGGCGCAGCGAGGCGCCATGGCGGCGGGCGCCTCGTACGACGACGGTGAGATAGACGGCGGCCATGGCGCACTGGGCGATCACCGTGCCCCAGGCGGAGCCCGCGATGCCGAGCCCGGCGCCGTAGACCAGGGCGGCGTTCAGGGCGGCGTTGGCCGCGAAGCCGCCGATGGCGACATAGAGCGGGGTCCGGGTGTCCTGGAGGCCGCGGAGCACGCCGGTGGCGGCGAGCACCACCAGCATCGCGGGGATGCCGAGCGAGCTGATGCGCAGATAGGTGACGGCGTGGGGGGTCGCGGTGCCCGAGGCGCCGAAGAGCCCGACGAGGTCAGGGGCGGTGGGCAGAGTGATGGCGATGACGGCGCCGCCGAGGAGAAGGGCGAGCCAGATGCCGTCCAGCCCCTGGCGGAGCGCTCCGGCCGTATCGCCCGCGCCGACGCGGCGGGCGACGGCCGCCGTGGTGGCGTAGGCGAGGAAGACGAAGATGTTGACGGCGGTGGTGAGCAGGGCGGCGGCGACGCCGAGTCCGGCGAGCTGTGGGGTGCCGAGGTGGCCGACGACGGCGCTGTCGACCATGACGAAGAGCGGCTCGGCCACCAGTGCGCCGAAGGCGGGGAGGGCAAGCGCGACGATCTCGCGATCGTGTCGCCGGGCGGTCTTCCGCTCGGTCGCTGGGGCCAGAGTCATGAGGGCAATCTAATCTTCCACAGGTAAGAGACACAACCCGATGGCATCCCTTACATGCGATGGCGCGCGACGCTGTTCTCTGCGCCGTTTGTCGCGATCTTGATCCAGGCGCCGAAGTTTTTCTCCTGCACAGCCCCTGGATGAAGAAACCGCAGGTCAGTCGCGCAAGTCCAGGTTGATTGTGTGTTTGTCCACAGCACTGTCCCCCGGCCCGTGCACAGGATCGCGGGACTTCTCCACAGGATGGCCCCCATCATCCACATGCCCTGTGGATAACCAAGTTGGCTGAGGGGGGAGACGGGCCTACCGTGGTGCGGCGCCCGCCGCCTGTTCCGGCCTCGATTCCACTCGAATCCGAAGCGTCGGAACCGGAAGTTGGGCGCCCTGTTTGTCATAGCCGTGGCGTAAGAAAGAGACGCGCGGTGAGGTCCGCACCGCGGACGGGAGGAGGTGGCGGGGTGAGCATGCCCGAGCCCATGGACGACCCCTGGGCGGACTCCGGCCCGGTCGACCGGTTGCCTTCCCCCCGGTTCCGTCGCGGTGAAGGCGGCCGGGGCCGTGACGAACAGCATGAGCGCGGCCGCGAGTCGGGCACCTGGGAGGGGGCGGGCTTCGAGCGCGTTCCCCCGCAGGACCTGGACGCCGAGCAGTCCGTCCTGGGCGGCATGCTGCTGTCCAAGGACGCCATCGCCGATGTCGTCGAGGTCCTCAAGGGCAACGACTTCTACCGCCCCGCCCATGAGACGGTCTATCAGGCCATCCTCGATCTGTACGCCAAGGGCGAGCCGGCCGACCCCATCACCGTCGGCGCCGAGCTCACCAAGCGCGGCGAGATCGCCCGCGTCGGCGGCGCCTCGTACCTCCACACCCTCGTCCAGTCGGTCCCCACCGCCGCCAACGCCGAGTACTACGCCGAGATCGTCCATGAGCGCGCGGTGCTGCGCCGTCTGGTCGAGGCCGGCACCCGCATCACCCAGATGGGATACGCGGCGGACGGCGATGTGGATGAGATCGTCAACAACGCCCAGGCGGAGATCTACGCCGTCACCGAGCAGCGCACCAGCGAGGACTATCTGCCGCTCGGCGACATCATGGAGGGCGCGCTCGACGAGATCGAGGCCATCGGCTCCCGCAGCGGGCAGATGTCCGGTGTGCCCACCGGCTTCACCGACCTGGACGCGCTGACGAACGGGCTGCACCCCGGCCAGATGATCGTCATCGCCGCCCGTCCCGCGATGGGCAAGTCCACCCTCGCCCTGGACTTCGCGCGCGCCTGTTCCATCAAGAACAACATGCCCAGCGTCATCTTCTCCCTGGAGATGGGGCGCAATGAGATCGCGATGCGACTGCTGTCCGCCGAGGCGCGGGTGGCGCTGCATCACATGCGGTCCGGGAGCATGACGGACGAGGACTGGACGCGGCTGGCCCGCCGGATGCCCGATGTGTCGGCGGCCCCTCTCTACATCGACGACTCCCCGAACCTGTCGATGATGGAGATCCGCGCGAAGTGCCGCCGGCTCAAGCAGCGCAGCGATCTCCAACTGGTCGTCATCGACTATCTCCAGCTGATGCAGTCCGGTGGCGCGCGGCGCCCCGAGAGCCGCCAGCAGGAGGTCTCGGACATGTCGCGAAACCTCAAGCTGCTGGCCAAGGAGCTGGAAGTCCCGGTCATCGCGCTCTCGCAGCTCAACCGTGGCCCCGAGCAGCGCACGGACAAGAAGCCCATGGTCTCGGACCTGCGTGAGAGTGGTTCCATCGAGCAGGACGCCGACATGGTCATCCTGCTGCACCGGGAGGACGCGTACGAGAAGGAGTCGCCGCGCGCGGGCGAGGCGGACCTGATCGTGGCCAAGCACCGTAACGGTCCGACGGCCACGATCACGGTCGCCTTCCAGGGCCACTACTCGCGCTTCGTGGACATGGCCCAGACCTGATCGAGCGGCACGAAGGGCTCACACCGGTTCGGGTTGCGGTTGCGGTTGCCGCGCCGGTGCGGGCGTCGGGTCCCACAGTCTGGTGGTCCGTACGTAGCCGTAGATCACGGAGCCCATCGCCAGCAGGAGAAGTGGTCCGAACACCCACGGATGTTCGGCCATCTTCATCGGCAGATAGCGATACGACGCCAGGAGCGCGGCGAAGACCGCTGTGCCGTAGGCGACCAGCTGGATTCCCGACCGGTCCCAGCCGCGTTCGTGCGAGCGCAGCGCTGCCTCGATGGTGAGCGTGAACACCACGCCGGCGATGAGATCCGCGCCGTAGTGGTAGCCGAAGCCCAGCGTCGCGGTGAGCGTGGCGATCAGCCAGAACGTGCCTGCGAACCGCAGAACCCGGGGGGCCTTGCGGGAGTGGATGAAGATCGCGGTAGCCCATGCCGTGTGCAGGCTGGGCATGCAGTTGCGTGGGGTGATGTCGTCGTAGGTGAACGCGTGCGGGGCACTGATCGGCGGCGGGGTGTCCGGCCACAGGTTGGCCAGCGCCCACTGCGGGCCGCCGGTGCCGGAGGCGCCCGGGCCGTAGGCGAAGACCGGTCCGACCACCGGGAAGATCATGTAGATGGCGGGCCCGAGGAGGCCGATCACCAGAAACGTGCGCACCAGGTAATGGCTCGGGAAGCGGCGCTCGATCGCCACGTTGCGCAGTTGGTACAGCGAGACGACCACCGCGGCCACCGCGAGCTGAACGTAGACCCAGTCGAGGAGATGGGTGCCGATCGGACCGGTGGCCTCGACCATCCGGCCCACCAGCCACGACGGGTTGCCCAACGCGTGATCGGCGATCGCCACATACGGGTCGAGCACGGCCGGGTGGGCCTTCGACGTGATGAGCAGCCAGATATCGCCGGTCTTGCGGCCGGCCACCAGCAGCAGGGCCAGCCCGACACCCTTCAGCAGCAGAACACGTTCCGGGCCGGTGCGGCGCGTGACAGCGATGACCGCATAGCCCAGAACCACCCACAGCGCGCCGTTGCCGAAGGGGTGGCCCTCGGTGATCTCGGCGCCGGCCGCCCACCGCACCAGAAAGAAGACGACATCGATGCCGATCGCCGCGCCGGCCGCGATGAGCCGTTCCCGCCAGGGGAGCACCACCATCATCAACGCCATGCTGGCGTACAGCAAAGGCCCCGATTTGGGGGGGAAAATCACCTCTCGCGCCTGATTGGTCATCGGCCCCGGTAGGCCGTAGTGACGTGCGGCGATCTCCAGCGCGATAAGGAATCCGAGGGTCACCAGACCCGCCGTGGCCCACAGGATCGCCCGCGGTTGACGCCACGCGGCGAACTTTATTCTGCTATTTATTCGCGAAAACACCCGAGATGCTATGGATATCAATTGTTTTGGCCGATTTGATAGATGTTGGCGGCGATCGTCATGAGGCCGAACATGCTATCGGAGGGGTGCTGGGCGATCCGGGCGTCGCCACCGCGGCGGCTACATCACGTCGGCTACATCACGTCGGCCAGTTCCTCCAGCAGCCGCCGCTTGGGGCGGGCGCCCACCATCGACCGCACCGGCTCACCGTCCTGGAACACCATCAGCGTCGGCATGGACAGCACGCCGTACGCCGCCGTGGTGCCCGGGTTGGCGTCCACGTCCAGCTCCACCACCTTCAGCCGGTGCGCCTCCTCCCGCGCCACCTCGGCCAGCACCGGCGCGATCATCCGGCACGGCGGGCACCACGAGGCCGTGAACTCCACGAGCACCGGGAGCGCGGACTCCAGGACCTCCCGCTGGAAGGTGTCGTCCGTCACTGTGACCACTCCCCCTGTCCCGGTCTGTGTCGTCGCCATTCCGTTCTCCTCTCGGTCCTGTCTCCGGCTCGTGCGGTTCATGCGGTTCATGCGGCTCGTGGGGTTCCTGGGGTGTCAGCTCGCAGCGTGGCTCGGGTCCCCCCGGCGCCGCCGCCGCGGCCTTCAGTGCGGCCAGCGCCCGCTCCGCCTCGGCGAGCTGTGCCCCGACCAGCCGTCGCACACCGTTCAGCCGCGCGATGCAGTCGTCCAGCTCGGCCAGCTTGCGGCGGTACACCGCGAGCGAGGCCGGGCAGGAGTCGCCCGCGGGGTGGCCGGCGCGCAGGCACTCCACGAACGGCCGGGTCTCCTCCAGGCCGAAGCCGAAGTCCCGCAGCGTCTGTATCTGCCGCAGCAGCCGCAGGTCGTCCTCGTCGTACGCCCGGTATCCGTTGCCCGCGCGGCGTGCGGGCAGCAGCCCGAGCGCCTCGTAGTGGCGCAGTGTGCGGGTGGTCGTACCCGCCCGTTCGGCCAGCTCTCCGATCCGCATGGCCTCGACGGTAGACGTTGACGCCGACGTCAAGGCCAACGGGCGTACGAAATCGCCCCGTCGGGCACGGGACGCGGGCCATAGGGTGCGGGCATGACCGCGCCCATGGAAGAGACCGCGTCGCCGCTGCCCGCCACCCGCCGTGCCCTGCTCCGCCGGATCGCCGTCGGCCAGACGGAGGGCCGTGCGCCGTCCCTGGTGGGCGCGGTGGTGCGGGACGGACGGCTGTGGTGGGTGGGGGCGCGCGGCGAGGTGGGACGACGGGCGCCGGACGTGGACACCCAGTACCGCATCGGCTCGCTCACCAAGACCTTTGTGGCGGTGCTGGTGATGCGGCTGCGCGACGCGGGGCTGCTGCGCCTCGGCGACCCGCTGTCCCGCCACCTGGACGTGCCGGAGGCCGGGGACGCGACCATCGCCCAGCTGCTCTCCCACACCTCGGGCCTGGCCGCGGAGGCCCGCGGCCCGTGGTGGGAGCGCACGCCTGGCGAGCTGCGCCCCGAGACGGCCGACATCTTCGGGGAGCGCCCGCTGCGCCACCCCGCCGGCCGCCGCCACCACTACTCCAACCCCGGCTTCGCACTGCTGGGCGCGCTCGTCGAGCGGCTGCGCGGCGCGCCCTGGGACGAGGTGCTGCGGCGTGAGGTGCTGGAGCCGCTGGGGATGGGGCGCACCTCGCCGCTGCCCCGCGCCCCGCACGCCGAGGGCTGGGCGGTGCACCCCTGGGCGGATGTGCTGCTGCCCGAACCCGCCGTGGACACCGGCCGGATGGCCCCGGCCGGACAGCTGTGGTCGACGGCCGCCGACCTGGCCCGGTACGCGGCCTTCCTGATGGACGGGGACGAACGGGTGCTGGGCGCCCGGACGCTGGCCGAGATGCGCGCCCCGGCGGTCGCGCCCGAGGACGACGACTGGGACGGCGGCTACGGGCTCGGCATCCAGCTGGCCCGCCGCGACGGCCGCGTCCTCATCGGCCACACCGGCTCCATGCCGGGCTTCCTGGCCGCGCTGTGGGCGAGCCCGGAGGACGGGCTGGCCGGGATCGCGCTGGCCAACGCCACCTCGGGGCCCGCGGTCGGCGCCGTCGCCGCCGACCTCGTACGGATCGCGGCCGAGCACGAGCCGCCGGTGCCCGCGCCGTGGCGCCCGCTGACCGAGGCGGATCCGGAGCTGGTGGCCCTGACCGGGCCCTGGTACTGGGGCCCCACCCCGTTCCTGCTGCGTCTGCGCCCCGAGCGGGGTCTTGAGCTGAGCCCGCTGAACGGCAGGGGGCGCGGCTCGCGGTTCCGGGCGGAGCCGGACGGCACCTGGACCGGGCTCGACGGCTATTACGCGGGGGAGACGCTGCGCGTGGTGCGGGGCGCGGGCGGCGGCCCGTACGGCGGGGCGGACAACGTCCACCTCGATCTGGGCACCTTCGTCTTCACCCGGGAGCCGTACGAGCCCGATGGCGCGGTGCCGGGCGGGGTGGACCCGAAGGGGTGGCGCCCGGGGGCGTGAGGCGCGCCCCGGCTCCGATCCAGATCCGTGCCTGACCCTGGCGGTGGTACGCACCGCCGGGGGCTGGGTGACCGCCGCGTACCTCCGCAGGCTGATCTCCGTACCCACACCAGGCGGCCCCGCGGCCGCCATGTCCCAAGGAGATCCGTCATGCGCTCCTCAGCGCTGCGCGTCGGTGCGTCCCTGCTCGCCCTGACCGCCGTCCTGGCCGCTTCCGGCCCGGCCGCCGCCGCCCGAACCCCGGGTGCCCGACCCGGGACCGTCTGGTCGGCCGGGTGGGCCGCCCCCGTCCAGCGCCCCAGTGAGGGGTTCGAGGAGAACTGGGCGCTCAAGGGCTTCGCCGACCAGACCGTGCGCCAGGTCGTGCGGGTGACCGCCGGTGGCACCGCGGCCCGGATCCGGCTGTCGAACCGCTACGGCGACGAGCCGCTGCGGATCGCGGGCGCGACCGTCGCCCGGACCGCGCGCGGAGCGTCGGTCGAGGCCGGAAGCGCCCGCAGGCTGACCTTCGGGCACCGGCGGGAGGTGACGATCCCGGCGGGCGGCGAGGCGGCCAGCGACGCGGCGCCGGTGCGCGTGGCGCCCTTCGAGTCGCTGACGGTGACGCTGTATTTCGCCGAGCCGACCGGCCCGGCCACGTTCCACGCCCAGGCGTACGCGAAGAGCTATCGCGCGGAGGGCGACCACGGCGCCGACCGCGATGGCGCGGCGTTCACCGCGTCCACCCACTCCTGGTACTACCTGTCGGACGTGGAGCTGACCGGCGGCACCGGGCGCCGCGGCTCCGTGGTCGCGTTCGGCGACTCCATCACCGACGGCTTCGGCTCGACATACGACGCCAACAGCCGCTGGCCGGATCTGCTGGCCGAGCGCCTGGCGGCCGCAGGCACCCCGCGCCCGGTCCTCAACTCCGGCATCGGCGGAAATCTGCTGCTGCACGACTCGCCCTGGTACGGGGACCGGGCGGGCGCCCGGTTCCAGCGGGATGTGCTGGACAAGCCGGGCGTCGGGTCGGTGATCCTGCTCCAGGGGCTCAACGACATCGGCTTCAGCGAGGTGGATCTGCCCACCTACAAGCCCAATCCGCAGGTCTCCGCCGAGCAGGTGATCGCCGGCTACCGCGAGCTGATCGCGCGGGCCCACGCCCGGGGCGTCAGGGTCGTGGGCGCCACGATCCTGCCCTTCAAGGGCGCCGAGTACCACACCGCCCGCTCCGAGGCGAAGCGCGCCGCGATCAACGCGTGGATCCGCGGCTCCGGCGAGTTCGACGCGGTGGTCGACTTCGCCGCCGCCATGGCCGCGCCGTCGGATCCGCAGGCGCTCGACCCGGCGTACGACAGCGGCGACCACAAGCACCCCAATGACGCGGGCTACCGGCGGATGGCCGAGGCGATCGACCTCGGTGTTCTCTAGAGCGCGAGCTTGAACCCCACGTGCGAGGCCTCGAAGCCGAGGCGCTCGTAGAAGCGGTGGGCGTCGGTACGGGTCGCGTCCGAGGTGAGCTGCACCAGTACGCAGCCCTCGCGGCGCGACTCGTCGACGGCCCACTCGATCAGCTGGGTGCCGAGCCCGCCGCCGCGCTCGTCGGCGTGGATGCGGACGGCCTCGATGATCGAGCGGGTGGCGCCCTGCCGGGACAGGCCGGGGATGACGGTGAGCTGGAGGGTGCCGACGGTGCGGCCGTCCCGTACGGCGACCACCAGCCGCTGGCCCCCGTCGCTCGTGATCCGCTCGAACGCCGCCAGGTAGGGGGCCAGGTCGTCCGGGGACTCGCGCCGGGCGCCGAGCGGGTCGTCGGCCAGCATGGCCACGATGGCCGGTATGTCCTCGGTGGTGGCACCGCGGATCTCGAGGTTGCTCATGGCGGGCAGCCTACGCGGGGGCCCACAGCCCTTCGACGGCCGTCACCAGCGGGGCCAGTTCGGGCCGTGCGGCGGCGTCCCGGAGGGCCTCGCGCAGCGCGGCGTCGTTGGTCGGGCGGGCCTGGTCGAGCAGTTCCCGGCCCGCGGCGGTGACGTTGGTGTAGATGCCGCGGCGGTCGTCCGGGCAGATGTAGCGGGACAGCAGGCCGCGGTCCTCCAGCCGGGTGACCAGGCGGGTGGTCGCGCTCTGGCTGAGCACGACGGACTCGGCCAGCTGGCGCATCTGGAGATGGCCGCCCGGGCCGTCGTGCTGCGCGCTGAGCACGTTCAGCACCGAGAACTCGCGGACGCTCAGCCCGTGACGGGCCTGGAGCGCGCGCTCGACGCGCGTCTCGATGCGGCCGTGCAGGGCGGACAGGGCGCACCAACCCTGGGCGAGGGCCTGCCCGCCGGGCAGCGGCCTGCCGGACAGCGGCTCGTCGGCCAGTGGCTCCTCGGCCAACGGCTCCTCGGTCTGCGCATCCGGCATGGAACCCCTCCTTGGGTGTCGTGTCCCCAGCGTAGTGCACCCGATGAAAATGTCGGCGCTTGCAAGTAAGTGCGCATGCAATTATTGTCGACGCGTCCAAAACTTCCGTGCAATCGTTCTGAGGACTCCACGACATGCCTCTCGCCCTGCTGGCGCTCGCCATCGGCGCCTTCGGCATCGGCACCACCGAATTCGTGATCATGGGACTGCTGCCCGAGGTGGCGGACGAGTTCCATGTCTCGATCCCCACCGCCGGATACGCGACCACCGGCTACGCCCTCGGCGTCGTCATCGGCGCCCCGCTGCTGACCCTGCTCGGCACCCGGCTGGCCCGTAAGCAGATGCTGATGATGCTGATGGGGCTGTTCATCGCGGGCAATCTGCTCTCCGCGCTCGCCCCCGCCTTCCTGCTGCTGCTCGCCGGGCGGGTGCTGGCCTCGTTCGCGCACGGCGCCTTCTTCGGCATCGGCGCGGTCGTCGCCGCCGACCTGGTGGCCCCCGACAAGCGGGCCCGGGCCATCGCCACCATGTTCACCGGCCTGACCATCGCCAACGTGGTCGGCGTGCCCATGGGCACCTGGATCGGCCAGACCCTCGGCTGGCGCGCCGCGTTCCTCGCCGTAGCCGGGCTCGGCGTGCTCGGGCTCGCCGGCATCGCCGCCCTCGTGCCCCGGCAGCCCGGCCCGGCCGCCGCCCGCCTCGGCCAGGAACTCGCGGCGTTCCGCAATCCGCAGGTGTGGCTGGCGATGGCCATGACCGTGCTCGGCTTCGGCGGCGTCTTCGCCGCGATCACCTACATCACGCCGATGATGGTGGACGTGGCGGGCTACGCCGACTCCTCCGTGACCTGGCTGCTCGTCCTCTTCGGCCTCGGCCTGGTCGGCGGCAACCTGATCGGCGGGCGCTACGCCGACCGGTCCCTGATGCGGATGCTGTACATCACCCTCGGCGGGCTCGGCGTCGTCCTGGCGGCGTTCAGCTTCACCGCCCATGACAAGGTCGCGGCGGCCGTCACGATCGTGCTGGTCGGGGCCTTCGGCTTCGCGACCGTGGCGCCGCTCCAGAAGCGGGTCATGGACCAGGCGCCGAACGCGCCGACGCTCGCCTCGGCGGCCAACATCGGCGCCTTCAACCTGGGCAACGCCCTGGCCGCCTGGCTCGGCGGGCTCGTCATCTCCGCCGGAAGGGGCTACACCGCGCCCAACTGGGTCGGCGCCCTCATGGCCGTCGCCGCGCTCGCCACCGCCGTCTTCTCGGCCGCGCTCGAACGGCGCACCGCGCGCGCCGGTGGGCGGATCGTCGCCGCGGGCGGTGCGTCCCCCGCCCCCGAGACGGCCGGCGAGGCAGCCGTACGCTGACCCGCCCGGCTGCCCTTCCCGCTATCCGGCCGCCGCACGGCCCCCGTCACGCCTGTGAACGGGCGGCCACGCGGCGGCCGGAGCGCGTCCCGGCCCCGGCGGGGCGGGAACCGGCCCGCAGCCGCCGCCCGCGCGCCGTCAGCCCCCACGGCTTGAGGACCGAGATGGCGGTGAGAAACAGATAGACGCCCAGCGCCACCGACGGCGCGATCACCAGATCGACGGCGGACGGCACGGCCCGGCTCGCCGAGGCGTCGGCCGCGGCCGAGGCGATCTCGGCCCGCAGCGCGAGGATCGAGGCGCCCGCCGCGGGCACCGTCAGCCAGAACTTGGTGGCGACCCAGCGGTACCGGGCCAGCCCCCAGGGCGTGCCGAGCGACAGCGCCACCCCGCTCAGCAGGGACGCCAGGCTGATCGGCGCGATCAGCCAGTCGCCGAAGATCTTCATGGCGCGATAGGCGGCCTCGGCGGTGTCCGCCGATCCGGAGGCCGCCCCCGCGATGCCCAGCGCGAGCAGACACAGGGTGAGCCCGAGCCAGCCGACGGAGACGACGACATGGACGACGAGAAGGGCCCTGCGGGCGGGCCGCGAAAGGTTCGGCTTCATGTCCCCACGGTCGTCCGCGGCCGTCCGCACCGCGTCTGACGGCGGGAGTATCCGGGCGTACTCCCGCCGTACTCCGCGCGCGTACCGGGCCGTGGCCGAGCCCCCGGGCGCGGGCAGGCCCTAGGCTCGCCCTCATGACCAGACTGCATCTGTTCGATCTGGACGGGACGCTCATCCACGGCTCGGCCGCAGCCGTCGAGATATCCCGTCAGCTCGGGGTGGAGCGGGAGATCGGCGAGCTGGAGCGGGCGTTCGCGGACGGGGAGCTGAGCACCGCACAGTTCGCCGTGCGGGCCTGCGCGCTGTGGGGGGAGCTGACGGAGCGGCAAGTGGCGGCGGCGTTCGAGGGGGCGCCGTGGCTGGCGGGTATCCGCGAGGTGTGGGCGGACATCCGGGAGCGCGGGGAGCGGTGCGCGGTGATTTCGCTCTCTCCCGGCTTCTTCGTGGAGCGGCTGCTGGAATGGGGCGCGGACGCCGCGCAGGGGTCGCGCTGGCCGGCCGTGCCGTTCCGCGAGCCGCTGGATCCGGAGGGCATCCTCACCCCGGCGGCCAAGGTGCGCATCGCCGATGAACTCTGTGCGAAGTTCGGTCTGAGCAGGGAGGACTGCGTCGCCTATGGCGACTCGATGTCGGACGCGGAGCTGTTCGCCGTGGTGCCGGTCTCGATCGCGGTCAACGCCGACCATCATGTGAGCGAAATCGCATCGCATGGCTATACCGGCCGCGATCTGCGAGAGGCCTACGAATTGGCAGGTAGCTATCAGTAATTACGCAGGTTGCCGGGTGTAACGGAGCCGCTCGACTTGGGGCTTGTGAATTCATCCGGGCCCGGTAGGGTCGGATCCGGGTTCTGCGCGGCTGTTGTCGCAGGGCTACATCGGGACAATCCAGCCTAACGGAACACAGGTGCCGTTACCCGGAGTTCCGACTATCTGTCCTGTGCGGCGAACAAGCATGGCATGCTGCCCATGGAGAAGTACGGGGCGGGCCATCCGGACCAAACTCACCTGAACCAGTGGCACAGAGCGGGGAATTGCGGGCACATTCCGGCTTCGGAAGTGCGAAGACCGACAGAAAGACGTTCGAGGCGAGGCAACCATGGACGCTCCGACCACCACGTCGTCGGCCGGCAACGACGGCACCGGCGGCACCGGCGGAAGCAGTGGCGACTGGGGCTGGTTCACCCCGAGCAGGAGGCGGGACGAGGAAGCGTCCCCGGGTCCGGACCAGGAAGCCGGCCGCCAGGCGCCCAGCCGCCCGGTGAGCCCGATACGGCCGGTCGGCACGGGCGCCGACCGACGTACGCAGACCCCGGCGCCGCCCGCACCGCCCGCGCCGACCGTATCCCCCGCGCCGCCCCCGCCTCCGCCCCCGCCGCCGTCTCCTTCCAGGGCCGGAGCCGGAGTCGGTTCGGGAGCCGGAGCGGGAGCCGGAGCCAGGCCCGTACGGGAGCGCGAGGAGCACCAGCGCCCCGACGAGGCGCCCGGCGCGCAGGACGTCCGACCCGAGGACCAGTTCATCGGTGACCCGACGGCGTCGCCCGACGCGATCCTCATCCGCCGCACGATGGCCGAGGTCGAGCCCATCGCGGACAAGGTCACCTCGTACTTCTACGCGCTGCTGTTCGTCCAGCACCCCTATCTGCGGCCGCTGTTCCCCGCCGCGATGGACGCCCAGCGCGACCGGCTCTTCAGAGCCCTGCTGACCGCCGCCAAGCTGGTGGACGACCCGGACATCCTCACCGAGTACCTCTCCGGTCTCGGCCGCGGCCACCGCAAGTACGGCACCCAGCCGGAGCACTACCCGGCCGTCGGCGAGTGCCTGATCGGCGCGCTCACCCGCTACGCGACCACGACCTGGAGCGACGAGGCCGAGGGCGCCTGGGTCCGGGCGTACACCGCCATCTCGCAGATCATGATCGACGCGGCCGCCGAGGATGAGCTGCGCGCGCCCGCGTGGTGGCAGGCCGAGGTCGTCGGACATGAGCTGCGCACCCAGGACATCGCGGTCATCACGGTGCGCCCCGACCAGCCGTACCCCTTCCTCGCCGGCCAGTACACCTCCCTGGAGACCCCCTGGTGGCCCCGGGTGTGGCGGCACTACTCCTTCGCCTCAGCGCCGCGCGCGGACGGTCTGCTGTCCTTCCACGTCAAGGCGGTACCGGCCGGCTGGGTGTCCTCGGCGCTGGTGCACCGCGCCCGCCCCGGTGATGTGATCCGCCTCGGCCCCCCGGCCGGTTCGATGGTGATCGACCACTCCCGCGACAACGGCCTGCTCTGCCTGGGCGGCGGCACCGGCATAGCGCCGATCAAGGCCCTGGTCGAGGACGTCGCCGAGCACGGCCGCAACCGCCCGGTCGAGGTCTTCTACGGCGCCCGCAGCGACCACGACCTGTACGACATCGACACCATGCTGCGGCTGGCGCAGGCCCACCACTGGCTCTCGGTCCGCCCGGTCGTCTCCGACAGCCCGACGAACGGGCTCAGCGGCCGACTGCCGGACGCCGTGCGGCAGTACGGCCCCTGGAGCACGTACGACGCGTATCTCTCCGGGCCGGCCGGGATGATCCGCAGCGGGGTGGACACCCTGAGAGGCATCGGAATCCCCTCGCACCGCATCCGGCACGACTCCCTCGAAGAGCTCGTGGCGGCGGGGGACTAGCCGACGGGGGGTCGGCCGGGACCCGCGGGCGACGGCAACTGCAACACGGCGGGGGGCCGTGACGCAGTAGTGAGTAGTGAGGAGCAGGGGACTTGGGGGCTGGGAGAGCAGTGGATCACTGACTCGAGCGATCGCAGGGTGAGGGACGAGTGAGCGTGGACGACGTCGAGCACGAGCGGGCGACGGCGACGGCGACGACGGCGACAGCACGGATCGCGGCGGCATGGACCGCGGCGGCCGGCGCGCCCGTGGCCGACCTGGACCGTACGAGCCGTCCGGGCAGCGACGGCGAACATCGGCTTCAGCGGCGCCTGGACACGGTCGACCGCGCCGACCGCTTCTACGACGAGCAGGTGCTGGACCGGCTCAACGACCGGATGCGGGAGTTCGTGGCCCGCCAGGAGATGTTCTTCCTGGCGACGGCCGACGGGCACGGCGAGTGCGACAGCACCTTCCGCGCCGGGCCGCCCGGATTTCTGCGGGTGTTCGACGACCGGACCCTGGCCTACCCCGAATACCGGGGGAATGGCGTCCTGGCCAGCCTCGGGAACATCGAGGAGAATCCCCACCTCGGGATTCTCATGATCGACTTCCTGCGCGACCGGATCGGCCTGCACATCAACGGCCGGGCGCGGGTCGTGGCGGACGCCGAGATGCGCGCCGCCCACCCCGGGCTGTCGGTCGACCCGGTGCCGGGGCGGCGGGCGGTGGTGTGGGTCGAGGTGACGGTCGAGGAGGCGTACATCCACTGCGCCAAGCACATCCCGCATCTCCAGAAGGTGTCCTCGCAGCGGCGGCACAGTGCCCCGGCGGACAGGGGCGCGGACGGCGGCGGGGCCGGCGGCTCCGCCGAACGGGAGCGGGACTGGGGCACGGACGACTTCAAGCGCAAGGGCGGCGACTTCTTCGGCGCGGCCGCCGATGTGCGCGAGGGGCGTCGCGAGCCCATGACCCGCCCGGAGCCCGAGCCCGATCCGCAGACGCAGCCGGAGCCCGCGGCAGGGGCGGCAGGGCCTGCCGCGACAGGGACCGTGCCCGTGCGCCCCGAGGCGTGGCAGCGGGAGGCCGAGCGCGTGCTGGCCAGGGCGCGGGAGCGGGCGCCCGAGGGCGCCGGGCAGCCGTTCAGCGGCTGGTTCGGGTAGCCGGCCGGTCCGGCTCCGTGGGGGCCGGGGTCAGCCGAGGTCGTCGGCGAGCAGCGCCAGCACGCCCTCGATGTTCGCGTCGAGATACGCGCGCAGCGACGGCGGCACCACTCCCACCGAGGCGATCCCCTCGCGGGTGAAGGGGACGCGCACCACCTCGTACTCCCCGCAGGGCTCGTCCACCTCGGGGCCGTGGCGGCGCGACAGGTCCATGGACCCCAGGCGGCAGACGAAGAAGTGCTGTACCTTCACGCCGGCCGAGGCCTCGTCGGGGTGCGGGACGGTGTCGACGAAGGCGGGCACCACATCCGTCACCTTCGCGCCGAGCTCCTCGTCGACCTCGCGGTGCAGCGCGTCGACGACCGTGGCGTCCTCGGGCTCCATCCCGCCGCCCGGCGTGATCCAGTACGGTTCCTCGCCGGGCTTGGTCCGCTTGATCAGGACCAGCCGGGGCTCGGTGGCCCCGTCGAGCAGGATGGCACGGGCGGTGCGCTTGACCACAGGTCGTTCGGTCATGGTGGAGATCTGCCGCATGTGCCGCCCGGTGAAACCCCGACCCACCGGTCAAGAGCGACTCACCGGTCATTCTCGACTCACCAGTCGACAGCGGCGCGCAGCAGCCACTCGTGCGCCCGCGCGATGTGCGGCAGGGCGAGCGCGCCCGTCCGGATGACCAGGAAGTAGGTGCGCAGCGGCGGCACCGAGGGGTTGAGCAGGGCGACGACCTCTCCGGCGTCCAGCGCGTCCATGCACAGATAGCGCGGCAGCACGCCGAGGCCGACGCCCGCCGCGACGCAGGCGAGGACGGCCCGCAGGTCGGGGGTGATGACCGTGCCCGCGGTGATCGGCGGGGTGTCGAAGACGGCCGACCAGTAGCGGGTGATCAGCGGCAGGCTCTCATGGACCTCGACGACCGGCAGCCGCTCCAGCGCGCTGACGCCCTTGACCTGTAACACCGCGGGGCCGCCGAGCCGGGCCGCCCAGCGCGGGGCGGCCACCAGCACATGCTCCTCGTCGCACAGCGGGACGGCGGCCAGCAGCCGGCCGCGGGGCCGGGCGGTGGTGACGGCCAGGTCGTGGTGGCCGGCGGCCAGCCCCTCGAACAGCTCCTCGGCGCTGCCGAAGGCGCAGCGCACCCCCAGCCCCTGGTTGATGAGCGGGGCGAGGGCGGGCAGGACCCGCAGCGCGGTGAACTCCGGGGGGCCCGCGAGGTGCAGGGTGCGGGCGACGGAGCTGTCGTCGAGCCCGGCCTCGGTGATCTCCATCAGCGCGTCGAGGTGGGGCGCGGCCTTGTGGGCGAGCTCCTCGCCGACGCTGGTGGGGACGACCCCGCGCGCGGTGCGCAGAAACAGGGGGCGGCCCAGCTGGCGCTCGAGGGTACGGATCTGGCCGGTGACGGCGGGCTGGGAGAGCCCGAGCAGCGCGGCGGCGCGGGTGAAGGACCCGGCCCGGTGAACCGTGACAAATGTGCGTAAGAGGGCCAGATCCATGCGGTTCCCCTCCGCTCGACGCACCCCCGCCGCAGGCCAACTATAAATATGCCGATAGGTCCATGTCGCTACTGTGATTGGACACTGACGCTGAGTCAACTAGCCTTGTTCGAGCGGTTCTCCACGAGGGAACCGGGGCGTCTCAAGCCACGAGGGGGGAGGCTTGAGACGCCCGTGAAGCATGGCCTGATCCCGCGGGAGCGCGTGACCGCTTGTGACGCGTCAAGCCTTGTCGGGGGCGTTGTCGAGTGCCTTGTCGAGCGCCCGCAGCACATCCGCGATCAGGTCGTCCGGGTCCTCGGCGCCCACCGAGAACCGGATGAAGCCGTCCGGCACGGCGTCGCCGCCCCACCGCCCGCGCCGCTCGGCCGTGGACCGCACGCCGCCGAAGCTGGTCGCGCCGTCGACCAGGCGCAGCGCGGCCAGGAAGCGATCGGCGTGCTCCTGCCCGGGGAGGACGAAGGAGACCACACAGCCGAAGCGCCCGCCGTGCATCTGGGCCGCCGCCACGCGGTGCGCCGGGTCGGTCGGCAGCCCGGGGTGGCGCAGCCCGGTGACCTCGGGGCGGCCGCGCAGCGCCTCGGCCAGGGCCAGCGCCGTCGCGGCCTGGCGGTCGACGCGCAGTTGGAGGGTGGCCAGGGAGCGGTGCGCGAGCCATGCCTCCATCGGGCCGGGGATGCCGCCGGCCATCTTGCGCCAGGTGCGCACGGAGGCGGCGAGGCCCGGGTCGCGGCAGGTGACATAGCCGAGCAGGACGTCGCCGTGGCCGGTGAGCGCCTTGGTGCCGCTGGCGACGGAGAAGTCCGCGCCGAGTTCGAGGGGGCGCTGACCGAGCGGGGTGGCCAGGGTGTTGTCCACGGCGACCAGCGCGCCCCGCTCATGGGCGGCGTCGGCCAGGCGGCGGATGTCGCACACGTCCAGGCCGGGGTTGGCCGGGGACTCGATCCACAGCAGCTTGACGGGCCGGGGCCCGCCGTCGGCGTCCGGCGCGCCGTCCAGGAGGGCCAGTTGGGCGTCGCCGCCGGTGGGCGCGGTGCGCACCTCGATGCCGTAGCCCGCAAGTCGCTCGCCCAGTGGGTTCAGGAGCTGATAGCCGTCGGAGGGCAGCACGGCCGCGTCGCCCTGCCCCAGCTGGGACAGCAGCACCGCGGAGATCGCGCCCATGCCGGAGGCGAAGACCACCGTCTCGGCGTCGGCGTCCGGCGACTCCAGCTCGCTGATCGCCCGCTCCAGCCGGGTCCAGGTGGGGTTGGCGTCCCGGCCGTAGGTGTACGGGCCGCGGAGCAGGTCCGCGTCGCCGGGCAGGTGGTAGTGGGCGGCGAAGGCCGGGCCCGGCAGGGTCGGCTCGTACGCCTCGGGCTCGGGCAGCCCGGCCCGCACCGCCCGGGTGCCGTCGCCGGTCATGCGTCCTCCTTCCGGGCGGCGGGCGCCGCGGTCGGCTCAGCGGCCGGATCCGCGGCCGGATCCGCAGTCGCCTCCGCGGCCGGTTCCGGGGTCGGCTCCGAGGCGGCGAGGGCTTCGCTCACCGCGTCCAGCAGCCCCTCGCTCGCCGCCTCGATCATCTCCAGGCAGGTCTCGAACTCCCCCGGCCCGCCGTAGTACGGGTCGGGCACGTCCAGGCCGCCGGGGGCGTCCGGGTCGGCCTCGGGGTCGTAGCCGCGCAGCAGCCGCACCTTCGCGGCGTCCTCCGGCGTCGGGGCCAGGGCGCGCAGCTCGTGCAGATGGCCGCTGTCGAGAGCGATCACCAGGTCGAGGCCGGAGAACCAGGCGGCCTGGAACTGGCGCGCGATGTGATGTTGCTCATAGCCGTGGGCCGTGAGCGTGGCGATGGCACGGCGGTCCGCTCCGTCGCCCTCGTGCCACGGGCCGGTGCCCGCGCTGTCCACCTCGACACGGCCGTCGAGCCCGGCTTCCCCGGCGTAGGCGCGGAAGACGGATTCGGCCATCGGCGAGCGGCATATGTTGCCGGTGCAGACGAAACAGACACGGTAGGGCGACGGGGCTCTCATGCGTCCCATCATCCTCGACGGCGGTCAGTCCTTGTCGTCGGGAAGCACGACGTGCAGCGCCCAGGAGACGATGGAGATGATCAACGCGCCTATCACGGCCGTGCCGAAGCCCTCGACATGGAAGGCCAGGTCGAACTTGCCGGCCAGCCAGGAGGTCAGCAGCAGCATCAGGGCGTTGATCACCAGGGTGATCAGCCCGAGGGTGAGAATGAACAGCGGAAAGGCCAGCAGCTTGACCACTGGCTTGACCACGACGTTCACCAGGCCGAATACGAGCGCCACGAGAATGAGCGTGATCGCCTTCCGGCCGGCGTTGTCACCGGTCAGCGTGATGTCCTTGAGGAGCCAGATGGCCACCCAGAGGGCGCCCGCGTTGGCGATCGTCTTGACGAGAAGATTCTTCATGGTTGAGATCGTCGCAGAACAGGCCCCGCGCTGGGCAGGGCCGGGGAGCAAGGGGTGGAGAGGCGAATGAAGGCGTTCCGGCTGGATGAGCTGGAGGCGGAGCGTGCCGCGAACGACGGCGCGTACTTGCAGTTCCTGCACGAGCGGAACATGTCCGTCGGGCTGTACGCGCTGGACGCGGGCCAGACCGACCCGCAGCAGCCGCACCGCCAGGACGAGGTGTACCTGGTGGTCAGCGGGCGGGCGTCGATCACGGTGGGGATGGAGACGACGCAGGTGGCGCGCGGCAGTGTCGTGTATGTGCCGGCCGGAGTGGCCCACAAGTTCCACCACATCACCGAGGACCTGCGGGTCATGGTCGTCTTCTCTCCCCCTGAGAGCTGATGCGCGGGCCCCGCGTCCCGTAGGGGTCCGGTCAGGGGAGGACGGGGGACGCGGGGGCCTGTGTTCGCTCGTCGGCCGCCCTAGCATCGAATGCGGAGGGATCCCGGCCGGTGCTGAAGCCGACGGCCGGACCGACTGGCTCAGTGAAGAAAGCAGGGATCGAAGTGGCGACGAAGGGCATATTCCAGGGTTTGCCGTGGTGGGTGACGTGGGTCGCGGTGCCGATCCTCGTGCTGGCCGTGTTCGGCGGCCTGGTCATGAGCGTGGTCGGCTTTGTGGTCGGCCTGGTCTTCAAGGCGCTGCTGCTGGTGGCGCTCATCGCCGGTCTGATCTACGTCGTACGGAAGTTCAGCTCGTCCTCCTCGTCCCGCGGCGACTGGTGACCCGGCACCGCGGGTGCGCCGCGGGCCGGGGACGCGCCGAAGGGTACGGACGCGCGGAGGAGTACGGACGCGCCGAAGAGTACGGATGCGCGGAGGAGTACGGGCGCGCCGCGGAGCACGGGTACGCCGCGCGGGGGATACGCGCGTTCCAAACCTCGGCTTGACGGCTCGGTGGCACCGTTCCGGTTAGAGTTCGAGTGCTCGACGTCTCCCGTTCCGGGCGTCTGCCTCGCAACACACCCCGGGGGTGCCTGTTGACGAAAGCGAACATGGCCGCAGCCGGTGAACCGGCTCCGAACTCCCACGTCATAGGTCGGCGCCGCCCCGCCCGGCCCGGCGAGCGGATCTGCCCGCCCGCGCCCGTCTCCTCGATCGCCGCCGCGGGAACAGCGGCGGGAACAGCCGCGGCAACTCTGGCCATTTCCAGTCCCTCACATGAGGCAAACCGACTCCGCCCCGCAGTCGAGTCGCTACGCTCCAGAGTCGGCCGAGATATCAGCTCCCTCTCGATCCCTATCAATATCTGAAAATTCACTTTTTATGGCCCGCTTGAGGTAAGCGGACCATGGCGTCAAGAGGCCAGGGCGTTCAAACCTGGCCATTCGCAATCAACTCGGGGCGGCGAACGATGCGTGACATGCGCGACACAGTCCAGGCAGAAGTAACGATGACCTTCCTGGTCTCCCAGGACCTCTCCTTCCGGATCCCGGTCGAGTTGTCCTATGACAGCAGCGACCCGTACGCGGTCGAGATCACCTTTCATCTACCCGGCGACGCGCCCGTGAGTTGGGCCTTCGCTCGGGAACTGCTGCTGGACGGGCTGAGCAAACCCTCGGGCGAGGGCGATGTGCGGATCGCCCCCGCCTCGCCCGAGGGGCTTTCGGACGTCTTCATCAGGCTCCAAGTGGGGGCCGAGCGGGCGCTGTTCCGCGCCGGTGCCGCCCCGCTGGTGGCCTTCCTGGACCGTACGGACCGGGTGGTTCCGTTCGGCCAGGAGCAGTCGGCCTGCGATCCGGTCGGCGACCTGGACGCGGAGCTCGACCGGATCCTCGCGGAGGACCGGTTCGCCGGCTAGCGGCCGGTCGTCCGGCCGCTCAGCGCCCGCGCGCCCGGCGCCGCCGTCCGCGCCCGCTCCGGCCCCCGCCGGCTCCCTGCCCGGCTCCGACCTGCCCGGCTCCGACCCGCTCCGCGCCGCCCCGCTCCGCGCCGATCCGCGGCGCGCGGTCCGCGGAGACCACGAGCGCGGCCAGCGCGGTGGTCACCGGCACCGAGGCGACGAGACCGATGCTGCCCACCAGGGTCCGTACGATCTCCTCCGCGACGATCTCGCTCGTCGCCACCGCCTCCACGCCGCTGTCCGCGATCGAGAACAGGAGCAGCAGCGGCAGCGAGGCGCCCGCGTACGCGAGCACCAGGGTGTTGACCACGGACGCGATATGGTCCCGCCCGATGCGCATCGCGGCCGCGTACAGCTTGCGCCAGCCCGCCGTGGGGTCCGCCTCCCTGAGCTCCCACACCGCGGAGGTCTGGGTGACCGTCACATCGTCCAGCACCCCGAGGGATCCGATGATCACCCCTGCCAGCAGCAGACCGCGGATCTCGATGCCCGGATAGAGGCCGTGGACCAGCCCCGTCTGGTCGTCGGTGTTGCCCGTCAGGCTCGCCCAGCCGATGAACAGCGAGCCCAGCAGACCGATCAGCAGCAGCGAGATGAGCGTGCCGAGCACGGCGACGGAGGTACGGGCCGTCAGCCCATGGCACATGTACAGCGCGATGAGCATGATCGCGCTGCCCCCGATCACCGCGACGACCAGCGGGTTGGAGCCCGCCAGTATCGCCGGGAGGATGAACAGCGTCAGCACCCCGAAGCTGACCGCCAGCGCCACCAGCGCGAAGACGCCGCGCAGCCGCCCGACGGCCACGACCGCGAGCGCGAACAGCCCGGCGAGCAGCGCCATGGGCAGGGACCGTTCGACGTCCGAGATCGAATACTGAAGGTTCTTCGGCGCCTTGGGCGCGTACGACAGCTTCAGCTTCTGCCCGGTGGAGTACTTGCGGGAGGCGTTCGGCGGCACGATCTCCTCGAACGTACGGCCCTTGTCCTTGCCCGAGGTGACCTCGATGGTCGCCCGCTCGCAGACGGTCTTCTTGGCCGGAGCACCGGCCCCGCCCTCCTGGTTCGCGGCCTCCTGGCCCGGCTCGACGGGCTGCGGCTGGGCGTTGACGTCGGCGCAGTTCACCTCCTCGACCTTCACCACCCGCCCGGCCACCGTCTGCTGGTCGAAGCCCAGCCCGCTGCGCTCATGCGCCTTGTGGTCGGGCGTGCCGCCCGGCCACAGCACGATCAGCCCGGCGACGACGGCGGCCGCGAAGGGGATGAGGACCGCCGCGATGACCTTGCGCAGGTGGGTGGAGACGGGTGTGGCCGGGCCATGGCTGTGCGAGTGGCCGTGCGAGTGGCCCTGCGAGTGGCCGGACGCGCCGGCGTGTGCGTGGCCGGGCTCGTCCGGTTGGTGCTGCCGCTGAGGTGTCGAGGTCACCGTCAGATCATCGCAAGAGGGGAGGGCCTCTGTTCAGCGCCGTCGGACAAACGCTAGCGTGGGTGACACCTTTGCAATCGCGGGAGCTCGGAGCACCGGGCTGAGAGGGCGCTGACCGACTTCGCTGCGCCGACCGCTGAACCTGTTACCGGGTAATGCCGGCGTAGGGAGTGGGTCTCAATGACTCTGCAGGATGCACACGCGCCCGAAAAGCCTGAGTTCGGCTGGCATAAGGGATATATCGCCGGATCGCGTCCGGACCTTCGGGTCCCGGTCCGCCGAGTGCACCTCACCAATGGCCAGGACGTCACGCTGTACGACACCTCCGGCCCGTACACCGACCCCCAGATCGAGACAGATGTCCGCCGCGGGCTCGCACCGCTGCGGCAGAACTGGATCCTCGCCCGGGGCGACACCGAGGAGTACGAGGGCCGCCCCGTCCGGCCCGAGGACGACGGCGTCAAGCACACCGCGCCACGCGGCGGGCTGCGCAACCTCGACGCGGTCTTCCCCGGCCGCCCCCGCCGGCCCCGCCGGGGCCGGGACGGCGCTGCCGTGACACAGCTCGCATACGCCCGCCGGGGCGAGATCACCGCGGAGATGGAGTTCGTGGCGCTCCGCGAGAACGTCTCCCCCGAGGTGGTCCGCGAGGAGATCGCGGCCGGCCGGGCGGTCCTCCCGGCCAACGTCAACCACCCGGAGATCGAGCCGATGATCATCGGCAAGCGATTCCTGGTGAAGGTCAACGCCAACATCGGCAACTCCGCCGTCACTTCCTCCATCGAGGAGGAGGTCGAGAAGATGACCTGGGCGACCCGCTGGGGCGCCGACACGGTCATGGACCTCTCCACCGGCCGCAACATCCACACCACCCGCGAGTGGGTGCTGCGCAACTCCCCGGTCCCCATCGGCACGGTGCCGCTGTACCAGGCCCTGGAGAAGGTCGACGGCAAGGCCGAGGAGCTGACCTGGGAGATCTACAAGGACACCGTCGTCGAACAGGCCGAGCAGGGCGTCGACTACATGACGGTGCACGCGGGTGTGCGGCTGCCGTACGTCCCGCTGACCGCCCGCCGCAAGACCGGCATCGTCTCGCGCGGCGGCTCCATCATGGCGGCGTGGTGCCTGGCCCACCACAAGGAGTCGTTCCTCTACACCCACTTCGACGAACTCTGCGAAATCCTGGCGGTGTACGACGTCACCTACTCGCTCGGCGACGGACTGCGCCCCGGCTCGATCGCCGACGCCAACGACGAGGCGCAGCTGGCGGAGTTGCGCACGCTCGGCGAGCTCAACCGGATCGCCAAGCGGCACAACGTCCAGACGATGATCGAGGGCCCGGGCCATGTCCCGATGCACAAGATCAAGGAGAACGTCGACCTCCAGCAGGAGATCTGCGAGGAGGCCCCCTTCTACACCCTCGGCCCCCTCACCACCGACATCGCCCCCGCCTACGACCACATCACCTCGGGCATCGGCGCGGCGATGATCGCCTGGTGGGGCACGGCGATGCTCTGCTACGTCACGCCGAAGGAGCACCTGGGCCTGCCGGACCGCGACGACGTCAAGACCGGCGTCATCACCTACAAGATCGCCGCCCACGCGGCGGATCTGGCCAAAGGCCATGCCGGCGCCCAGGAGTGGGACGACGCCCTGTCCGACGCCCGCTTCGAATTCCGCTGGGAGGACCAGTTCAACCTGGCCCTCGACCCGGACACGGCCCGCTCCTTCCACGACGAGACGCTCCCGGCGGAACCGGCGAAGACGGCGCACTTCTGCTCGATGTGCGGGCCGAAGTTCTGCTCCATGAAGATCAGCCAGGACATCCGGCGCGAGCACGGCGGCGCGCTGGAGGCAGCCGAGGTGGAGGCCGGGATGGCGGAGAAGTCGAAGGAGTTCGCGGCGGCGGGAAACCGCGTGTATCTGCCTCTCGCGGAATGATCCACCGGTAACGTACGGGAGGGCCCGAAGCCGCAACTTCGATTTGCGACTTCGGGCCCTCTGGCCGTGTCGGGCGGACTACTTCAGGACGTATACCGGGGCGCCGTCCGGGGTCACCCCGGTCTGCCGGACGCAGCCACGCTTCTGCAACATGCGCAGCGCGTCATGCACACGGTGCTCGGTGAGCCCGGTGACGGACGCGATGGCGTCCAGCGGGTACAGGCATTCGCCGTGCTCGATGATCGCGGGCAGGATGTACGCGGCCACGGCCCAGATGTCGGCGGTGACCACGAGATTGCGCTCGCGCCACTCGGCGATCAGCGAGGCCGGGGTCACCCGGGGCGGCGCGGCGGTCTTGTTCACTCGACGCGTCAGCGCCTGCGCTACGGTCGGCCCGGCGGTGAACGACTCCCGCTGGACGGCGGTGGACTCGCGGATCGCCTCGGCGATCTCGCGCTGCGCCGCCACGGACTTCCGCATCATCTCGACGCTTTCGCGGCGCAGTTCCTGGGCCTCGCGCTGCATGGCGAGCATCTGCGCGTCCATGCTCAGGTTGTGCTCCTCGAGCCGGACGATGGCGTCGGCGACCTCCTTCGGCATCGCGTAGGCGGTCGGGGCCTCGGGGTCCGTCGGCTGCACCGCGGCCTTCTCGAGTGAGTACGAGCCATGCCGCTGAACGGCGACCACGACTTCGGTCACCCAGTTCTTGAACGGCTCGGACTCCAGCTTGGTGCAGCCGTTGACCAGTCGGATGAGGCCTTGCAGATTCACCATCTGCATAGACTTCTTGAGCCCGTGACCTGCAATGTTGCGCGAAGCGTCTAGTCCATAGACGCTTCGCGCAAGATCTCCGAGGCTTGCGTGGCAACCTTCGGGGACGTGCCAGATGAGTGCCTGACGGGTGTTCGTGTAGCCCAGGTCTTTGGTCACATCCACCGCCGGGAACCAGTGGGTCCCGTCCGGCATCGTGAGTCGCCGTACACGGGCTCCGGTCGCCGCGTAGACGAAGTCGTTGATGTCGATCGCGTCCTGCGTGCCCGCCGGGTTCGGCGGGGTGTTCTGTGTGCTCATGGGATGCATCACCTCCATGACGGACGTTATGCATCCCGATGCGTGAAACTCCCATGATTAAGGGCGAGTTCGCTCAAAAGGTGGGGAGTGAATCATTCCGCTGGCGCGAGATCGTTGCCCTCTGAAACGGGCCGGCCGACCGCCTAATCCGGCTGGTGTTCCGGGCCGCCGTAGTCGGGGCTGGTGAAGTCGGGGCTGCTGTAGCGCGGGCGGGTTTTGGGGGCGTCGTCGTCCGTGCTGAAGCCGGGGCGGCTGTAGCCGAGGTGGGGGGTGCGGCTGGGGGCGTAGGCGGACGAGGGGGACGACGGGCGCGTCGGGGAGGAGGCGGGGGAAGGGGCCGGGGAGGTGTGGGAGCCGTCGGCCGCCGTCGGGTCCGCGAGCGCGTCGCGCAGGAAGGGCACCACGCCCCGCTCGAGCAGCGCCAGCCCCCACGCTTCTCTGGCGCGGTCCACCTCTTCGCGCTGGGCGCTGCGCGCGCTGCCCCGCATCGCTCTCGGGCCGTTGCGCAGCGCGGTGAGCAGGAGGCCGACGGTGGCGATCAGCAGGCCCGCGGCGGTGAGCACGGCGAACAGCCACCCCGCGGTGACCATGGGCTGGGCTATCGCCGGCGCGGGGTCGAGCAGGCGCAGGAGGTAGCCCGCGAGCAGGAAGATGATCGCCGCGGTGCCGGCCAGGACCGGGGCCAGGACGGAGAGCACGGCGACGAGTCCCGCCCCGGAAGCCGCGTCTCCCACGGTGGCGACGAACCCGCCCGCCGCGCCGTCTCCCTCGCTGTCCGCCGCCGCGAACTCGTCGTCGTCGACCGTGTCGGGCCAGGATTCGGGCGCCGCGGGCTGGCGCAGCTTTTCGCGGGCGTCCACATAGTGCTGGTATTCGTCGGCCGCGCATGCCGCGATGGTGGCCGCGGCGTTCATGGCCATGGTGCGCAGCTGCTCGGTGGTGAGCCGCTGTCCGACGCCGCTGAGGTCCGCGCGACGGTCCGCGGTACGCAGCGCCTCGTCGAGAACCCGCTCGAACTCCGGGCGGTCCTCGATCAGCAGGTGCGGAGCGCTGTTCATGTGCATCCCCCGATGCTCCGTAGGGCCTCGTTGCCGGCTGTCACCGGGCAGTGGGGCGGAAACGGAGGAGAGCCTGCTACGGATAAGCCGATGGTAGAGCCGATCCGGCGTGGGGTGACAGTAGGTTTCCCGAATTCACTCCGCGTCGGTGAAACTGTCTATCTTCCCCGTGCGGCGTGATATGAACCCTCAGTCGCTCAGAGGCAATTGGACAACCAACAGTTTTCCGGCCATGGTGACGCCGCCGTCCATGGCGATCGCGAGGTTGTCGGCGTAGACGTGCGGGCCTTCGACGATCGGTTCGCCGTCGTCCTCGCCGTCCTCGGAGCCGACCTCGCCGAGCAGATACGGGATCGGGCTGTGGCCGTGGACGATGCGCTGCCCGCCGTAGGTGTCGAGCAGTTCGCGGGCGGCCAGCGGGCCGGCGTCCTCGTCGCGGAAGGCGAAGCGCTTGGTGAACTTGCGGAACAGATCCCAGCACTCGTCGGCGTCGCTGCGTTGCAGCGCCTCGGTCACGGCGTCGTTGACTGCCTCGATGGAGTCGCCGTAGTCGAGGTAGGCGGTGGTGTCGGAGTGCACGAGCAGGTGGCCGTCCTGCTCGGTCATCGCGTCGAGCCGGGACATCCACTGGAGGTGGTGGTCCTCGAGCCGCTCCATGTCGGTGCGCTGGCCGCCGTTGAGCAGCCAGGCGGCCTGGAAGGAGGCGGTGCCGGCGCCGGAGTTGACGGGCGTGTCGCCGAAGCGTTTGGCGCCGATGAGCAGCAGCTCGTGATTGCCCATCAGGGCCTTGCAGTAGCCGCCGGCGGCCGCGGCCTCGGCGGACAGCTGCATGACGAGGTCGATGACGCCGATCCCGTCCGGGCCGCGGTCGGTGAAGTCGCCGAGGAACCAGAGCCGGGCGTTGCCCGCGGCCCAGTTGCCCTCGGGGTTGATCAGCCCTTGGGCGAGCAGCGCCTCGCGCAGCTCGTCGAGGTAGCCGTGGACATCGCCCACGACGTAGAGCGGGCCGGGCCCCTCGGACTCGGGCTCCTGGGAGCGCTCGGGGTCGGGGACCGGGGTGAGCTCGACGGTCGGGCGGTCCTGCGGGGGCACCAGGGGGGTGTCCGGGAGCGTGTGCCCGGGGCCCATGACCGGCAGGGAGCGCTCGGTGGGGGTGTACTCCACCGGCGGGACGGGGGGCGCCGGTGGTGAGGGCGGCGTGGGCGGGGTGGGCTCCGCGGGGCGCGCCGTGGGCGCCGCGGGCGGGGCGGGCTGGGCCGGGTCGCGGGGGACCCGGCCGTGCGGGACCGCGCCGTAGGGCATCCCGCCGTACGGGTTCGGGGCGGTGGGGATCGTGCCGCCCGGAAGAGGGCCGGGCACGGCGGACGATCCGTACGCGGACACGGGCGGAACCGCCGCCGTCGTCCGTGCCGAGGCTCCCAGACCGGCCCCCTGAGTCATCGACCCCTCCACCCTCGCGCCGCCGTGCCACCGTGTGGACCATGCCTGGTCGAGGGCGGTCCGCGGTGTCGTCCGCCCATCATAGGAATGACCGTACGGGCTTGTGACGCACCCGGGGGCTGTCAATCGGGGAGCCGTCCCGCTTGGACGGTCTTTTATCCCGGATTGGCCCGGTAGGAGCAGCGGATCGGGCTCCGGTGCGTGTCGCGTCATCCTCAAGTCTTCCTCAGGTTACGGCCGCACCCCGGGCCGTCAGCCTCCGGCACGGCTGCGCGGCGCGCTGACCGTGGTGCGTGGCGGGCGCCGTTGGGAGGACGTCCGCACGATCAGTTCGGTGGGTATCACCCGCTCGACGGGGTGGTCGGCGCAGGGCCCCTCGATGGCGTCGATCAGCAGCTGTACGGCGGCGGTGCCGATCCGGCGGGGCTTGAGGGAGAGGGTGGTGACGGGGGGTTCGGTGGTGCGGTAGATCGCGGACTCGCTACAGCACACCAGCAGCAGATCCTCGGGGACGCGCAGGCCGTGGCGGCGGGCGGCGGCCAGAAGGTCGGTGCCGTTGGGGTCGAACAGGCCGTAGACGGCGTCGGGGCGGTCGGGGCGGGCCAGGAGGCGGTCGGCGGCGACGGCCCCGGCGCATGGGTCGTGGGCCGGGTACTCCTCGTATACCGGCTCCTGTCCGACCCGCTCGCACCAGTGCAGATACGCGGTGGTGGACAGCCGGGTGTAGGTGTCGGTGGTGGTGCCGGTGAGCAGTCCGACGCGGCGGGCGCCGGAGTCGGTGAGGTGGTCGAGCAGGCCGAGGACGGCGGCCTCGTGGTCGTTGTCCACCCAGGCGGTGACGGGGAGGGTGCCGGCCGGGCGGCCGTCGCTGACCACGGGGATGCCCTGGCGCAGCAGCTCGGTGACGACCGGGTCGTGGTCGGAGGGGTCGATGACGACGGTGCCGTCGAGGGCGACGTTGGACCACACGTCGTGGCGGGAGGTGGCGGGGAGGATGACCAGGGCGTAGCCCCGTGCTAACGCGGCGGAGGTGGCGGCGCGCGCCATCTCCGCGAAGTACGCGAATTCGGTGAAGGTGAAAGGTTCATCCCCGTATGTGGTCACGGTCAGGCCGATGAGGCCCGACTTGCCGGTACGGAGCGTGCGGGCCGCGGCGGAGGGGCGGTAGCCCAGCCGGTCGGCGACCTCGCGGACATGGCGGCGGGTGGCGTCCGGGAGCCGGCCCTTGCCGTTGAGCGCGTCGGAGACGGTCGTGATCGAGACCCCGGCTGCGGCGGCCACGTCCCGGATGCCCGCTCGTGTCAGCCGGCGGCCGGTCGACCGGCTCACCTGGTGCTTCCCTGCTGCTGTCATGGCGAGCCGATAGTAGGGCGAGGGTGGCCCCTCCGCGCGGGGGTGCGTTCGGCTTGGCGAAGGCACGTTTCTGCATGAGCGCTTCGCCCAATTCCCTTGGAAATCAAGATAGTTGGGGGTTCTCGCGGGTCAGTAGTCGCCTCTGGCATATCCACGCCTGCCGATTGGTCGTTGTCTCGAAGAGGTCTCAACTCACCTTCATGGGCGATGCGCGCCAGGGCGCTCGCCACCGGCGCACGGCGGAAGCGGAATCGCTCCCCCTCATCTGTGTGCCATCCCCGCGCCGGGCCCCAGCCGCCTCCGCGCCGGCCCCGGCCGCCCCCGCGCCCGGTTCCCGCCGCCCGTGCCCCGGGGCTCGCTCGCCGGTACGCCGGGGCCAGGATGCCTCATAAGGTGAGAGGTATCGACGTGTGCGGGCGGTCGCGCACGGACGGGACGGTCGAGGAGGAGCCGCGGTGACTGAGAAGAGCCCCAAGCTGCGTGGAGCGCTGGACGGCATTCCGACGTACAAGCCCGGCAAGCCGGCCGCGGCGAGCGGCCCCGCCGCCTTCAAGCTGTCCTCGAACGAGAACCCCTATCCGCCGCTCGCCGGGGTGCTGGAGACCGCGATATCGGCCGCCGCCTCCTTCAACCGCTACCCCGACCTGGCCTGCACCGCCCTGACGGCCGAGCTGGCCCGCCGCTTCGACGTACCACCGGAGCACCTGGCCACCGGCACCGGCTCGGTCGGCGTGGCGCAGCAGCTGGTGCAGTCCACGGCCGGGCCGGGCGACGAGGTCATCTACGCCTGGCGGTCCTTCGAGGCCTATCCGATCATCACCCAGATCTCCGGGGCGACGCCGGTACAGGTGCCGCTGACCGGCGGCGAGGTGCACGACCTGGACGCGATGGCGGACGCGATCACCGAGCGCACCCGGCTGATTTTCGTCTGCAACCCGAACAATCCGACGGGCACGGTGGTGGGCCGGGAGGCGCTGACCCGCTTCCTGGACCGGGTGCCCGCCGAGGTGCTGGTGGTGCTGGACGAGGCGTACATCGAGTTCATCCGGGACGAGCGGGTGCCGAACGGCATCGAGCTGTACCGGGAGCGGCCCAATGTGTGCGTGCTGCGCACCTTCTCCAAGGCGTACGGCCTGGCCGGGCTGCGCATCGGCTTCGCGATCGCGCATGAGCCGGTGGCGGCGGCGCTGCGCAAGACGGCGGTGCCCTTCGGGGTCAGCCAGTTGGCGCAGGACGCGGCGGTGGCCTCGCTGCGCAGCGAGGACGCGCTGCGCGAGCGGGTGGAGGCGCTGGTCGCGGAGCGGGCGCGGGTGAGCGGGGCGCTGGCCGGGCAGGGGTGGACGGTGCCCGAGTCGCAGGCGAACTTCGTGTGGCTGCGGCTGGGGGAGCGCACGCTGGACTTCGCGGCGGCATGCGAGGCGGCCGGTGTGGTGGTGCGCCCGTTCCCGGGCGAGGGGGTGCGGGTGACGGTCGGCGAGCGGGAGGCGAACGACATCTTCCTGCGGGTCACCGAAGAGTTCCGCAAGGCGCTGTGACGCGCGGCGGCCCCGCTCGATCCGGCGTCCACGCTCGAACCGGCGTCCACGCTCGAACCGGCGTCCACGCTCGAACCGGCGTCCACGCCGACCGGTCGTAAAGGCAGAAGCATACCGATACGTTGCGCTTACGCCCCTTCCACCCCCCGGTGAGAAGGGGCGTAAATGTGTGTGCGTATGATGTGCTTGTGAATGTGAATACTTTCACAAGCTCCCTTGGGGCGCAGGCGAACCCTGCACGCAAGACCGGGCACAACCGGGCAAGACCGTAAGGAGAGATTCCCGTGGATCTGGCTCTGGCGCCGGAGACGCTGGCGCGATGGCAGTTCGGCATCACCACCGTCTACCACTACCTCTTCGTCCCGCTCACGATCTCTCTCGCGGCCATGACCGCCGGTCTGGAGACGGCCTGGGTCCGCACCGGTAAGGAGAAGTACTTCCACGCGACCAAGTTCTGGGGAAAGCTCTTCCTGATCAACATCGCGATGGGCGTGGTCACCGGCCTCGTCCAGGAGTTCCAGTTCGGCATGAACTGGTCGGACTACTCCCGCTTCGTCGGCGATGTCTTCGGCGCCCCGCTCGCCATGGAGGCGCTGCTCGCCTTCTTCTTCGAGTCCACCTTCATCGGACTGTGGATCTTCGGCTGGGACAAGCTGCCGAAGAAGATCCACTGCGCCTGCATCTGGATCGTGGCGCTGGGCACCATCCTGTCCTCGTACTTCATCCTCGCCGCGAACTCGTGGATGCAGCACCCGGTCGGCTACGCCATCGACAAGGCCACCGGCAAGGCGCGGCTCACCGACATCTGGGCGGTGCTGACCCAGAACACCACCCTGGTCGTGGTCTTCCACACCCTCACCGCCGCCTTCCTCACCGGCGCCGCCTTCATGGTGGGCATCGCCTCCTTCCACCTCTGGCGGGCCAAGCGCCGCCAGGACCGCGGCGAGGAGCTCGGCGAGAAGCAGAAGAAGCAGATCCCGGCGATGCGCGCGTCGCTGCGCGTCGGGCTGGTGGTCGCCGTGATCGCGGGCCTGGGGTCCGCGGTCAGCGGCGACCAGCTCGGCAAGGTGATGTTCGAGCAGCAGCCGATGAAGATGGCCTCGGCCGAGGCGCTCTGGGACACCCAGGCGCCCGCGCCCTTCTCGATCTTCGCCGTCGGCGATGTCGGCAAGGGGCACAACAGCGTCGAGCTGGAGATCCCCGGGATGCTGTCGTTCCTCTCGCACAGCAACTTCACCGACTCCGTCCCCGGCATCAACGACGTGGCCGCGCGGGAGGCCGCCGCCTACGGCGGGCAGCCCGAGGACTACATCCCCAGCATCTTCATGACCTACTGGGGCTTCCGGCTGATGATCGGCTTCGGGATGACCTCGTTCGTCGCCGCGCTCATCGGGCTGTGGACGACCCGGCGCAAGAAGTGGCTCTCCCCCGCGTTCCGCACCGGGGAGGACGAGGTGCCGCGGCTCATGCTCACCAAGAACCGCGAGATGAGCCCCCTGCTGACCAAGTGGTCCTGGCGGATCGGGATCCTGACCATGGGCTTCCCGCTGATCGCCAACTCCTTCGGCTGGATCTTCACCGAGATGGGGCGTCAGCCGTGGGTGGTCTACGGGCTGATGAAGACCGCCGACGCGGTCTCCCCCGGCGTCAGCCGGACCGAGGTCCTCATATCCCTGGGCGTCTTCACGCTGCTGTACGGCGCGCTCGCGGTGGTCGAGGTGAAGCTGCTGACCAAGTACGCCAAGGCCGGGCCGGACACCGACGAGAAGCCGCCGGCCAAGGACCCCCGGCTGCGGCTGCCCTCCGGCGGACCCGGCGGACCGGGCGCCGGGTCGGCCACCGGGGGCGACGCCACCGGCACCGACGACGCCGACAAGCCGCTGACCTTCGCGTACTGAGCCGGAGAGAGCCATGTCACTGCACCTTCACGACGTCTGGTTCGTGCTGATCGCCGTCCTGTGGACCGGCTACTTCTTCCTCGAGGGCTTCGACTTCGGGATCGGCGTGCTGACCAAGCCGCTGGCCCGGGACCGTACGGAGCGCCGGGTGCTGATCAACACCATCGGCCCGGTCTGGGACGGCAACGAGGTCTGGCTGATCACGGCGGCCGGCGCGACCTTCGCGGCCTTCCCCGACTGGTACGCGACGCTCTTCAGCGGCTTCTATCTCCCGCTGCTGGTCATCCTGGTCTGTCTGATCCTGCGCGGTGTCGCCTTCGAGTACCGGCACAAGCGCCCCGAGGAGCGCTGGCAGCGCAACTGGGAGAACGTGATCTTCTGGTGCTCGCTGCTGCCCGCGTTCCTGTGGGGAGCGATCTTCGCCAACATGGTGCGCGGGGTGCCGATCGGACCGGACAAGAACTACGCCGGCGACCTCCTCGACCTGGCCAACCCGTACGCCCTGCTCGGCGGGGTGCTCACCCTGGTGCTGTTCACCTTCCACGGCGCCGTGTTCGCCTCGCTCAAGACGGTGGGGGACATCCGGACCCGGGCGCGGCGGTACGCGGCGGTACTGGGCCCGGTCGCCGCCCTGCTCGCGGTGGCCTTCCTCGGCTGGACGCAGCACGACAGCGGCAACGGGCGGTCGCTGGCCGCGCTGCTGGTCTCGGTGGTCGCGCTGCTCGCGGCGCTGGTGATGAACCGGCGCGGCCGGGAGGGCTGGGCGTTCGCCCTGTCCGGGGTGACCATCGCCGCGGCGGTCGCGATGCTCTTCCTCGCGCTCTTCCCGGACGTCATGCCCTCCACGCTGGACCCGCGGTGGAGCCTGACCGTGGCGGACTCGGCGTCCAGCCCGTACACCCTGAAGATCATGACCTGGGTCGCGGCCGTGATGACCCCGCTGGTGATGGCCTATCAGGCCTGGACGTACTGGGTCTTCCGCAAGCGGATCGGCACCCAGCACATTCCCGAGCCGACCGGTCACTGACCCCACGGGTGGTGTGTTTCACGTGAAACCAGTCGACCCCCGGCTGCTGCGTCACGCCCGGGCGACCCGTCTGTTCCTCGCCGCGTCCGTGGCGTTGGGGCTGGTCGCGGCGGGGCTTGTGGTGGCGCAGGCCATGCTGATCGCCGAGGTGGTGGTCGCCGCCTTCGTCCATGGGACGGCGCCCGGAGACCTGGTGCGCCCGCTGGCGCTGCTGGCGGCCGTCGCCGCCGGCCGCGCCGCGGTCGCCTGGCTGACCGAGCTGGCCGCCCACCGGGCCGGTGCGGCCGTCAAGTCCGAGCTGCGGCTGCGGCTGCTCGCGCATGCGGCCCGGCTGGGACCCGAGCGGATGGGCGCGCGGAAGACTGACGGGCGGGAGGCGAGGGGCACGGGCGAGCTCACCACCCTCGCCACCCGGGGCATCGACGCCCTGGACGACTACTTCGCCCGCTATCTGCCGCAGCTGGGCCTGGCGGTGGTGGTGCCGGTGGTGGTGCTGGCCCGCATCGTCACCGCCGACTGGGTCTCGGCGCTGATCATCGCCGTCACCCTGCCGCTGATCCCGCTCTTCATGATTCTCATCGGCTGGGCCACCCAGTCGCGGATGGACCGTCAGTGGCGGCTGCTGTCCCGGCTGTCCGGGCACTTCCTGGACGTCGTCGCCGGACTTCCGACCCTCAAGGTCTTCGGCCGCGCCAAGGCCCAGGCCGCGTCCATCCGCGCCATCACCGCCGACTACCGGCGGGCGACGCTGCGCACCCTGCGGCTGGCCTTTCTCTCCTCCTTCGCGCTCGAACTCCTCTCCACCGTGTCGGTCGCCCTCGTCGCGGTCGGCATCGGGATGCGGCTGGTCCACGGCGAGCTGGACCTGTACACGGGGCTGGTGGTGCTCGTCCTGGCCCCCGAGGCGTATCTGCCGCTGCGGCAGGTGGGCACGCACTACCACGCGGCGGCGGAAGGACTGGCGGCCGCGGACGAGGTCTTCGCGGTCCTCGAACGCGAGCCCAGGGCGCCGGGTGGCGATCCCGCTCCCGACGCGCGGGGCGCGGCGCTGAGCGTGGAGGGGCTGGTGGTCCGCCACCCGGGCCGCGCCGAACCCTCCCTGGCCGCCACCTCGTTCGAGATCCTCCCGGGGGAGACGGTGGCCGTGGTCGGCCCCAGCGGGGCGGGCAAGAGCACGCTGCTGAACGTCCTGCTGGGGTTCGCCGAGCCGGCCGAGGGCCGGGTGCTGATCGGCGGGCGGGACCTGGCGTCGCTCGACCTCGACGGCTGGCGCGCCCAGGTCGCCTGGGTGCCGCAGCGCCCGTATCTGTTCGCCGGGACGATCGCCGAGAACGTACGGCTGGCCCGCCCGGACGCGGATGACGCCGCGGTGCGGGCCGCGCTGCGGGACGCGGGTGCGCTCGGCTTCGTCGACGCGCTGCCGCTCGGGGCCGACACGCCCCTCGGCGAGATGGGCGCGGGGCTGTCCGCCGGGCAGCGGCAGCGGCTCGCGCTGGCCCGTGCGTTCCTGGCCGACCGGCCGGTGCTGCTGCTGGACGAGCCGACCGCCAATCTGGACGGGGAGACGGAGGCGGCGGTCGTCGAGGCGGTACGGCGGCTGGCCGAGGGCCGTACGGTCCTGCTGGTCGTCCACCGCCCGGCCCTGCTGTCCGTCGCCGACCGCGTGGTGCGGCTGCCCGGCCCCACCGCAGCCCCCCGCGTCCCGGCCCCTCGGGCCGTCCCCATGAACGGCACCAACGGCACACAGGACGCACACGTCGCACACGACGCACGCGACGCGTCGGCGGACCGCGAGGCGGCGGGGCCCGACGCCCCGCAGGCGCCGGAAGCGCACCGGGAGCGCCGCTCCGCGCTCGCGTGGGTGCGGGCATCGGCGCGGGCCTGGCGGGGCCGGTTCGCGCTCGCGCTGCTGCTCGGCACCCTCGCGCTGGGCAGCGCCGTCGGGCTGATGGCCGTCTCCGGATGGCTGATCTCGCGCGCGTCGCAGCAGCCCCCCGTGCTCTATCTGATGGTGGCGGTCACCGCGACCCGGGCGTTCGGGATCGGCCGGGCCGTCTTCCGCTACGCCGAGCGCCTGGTCTCGCACGACGCCGTGCTCCGGGTGCTCGCCGAGCTGCGGGTCGCCGTGTACCGCAGGCTGGAGCGGCTGGCGCCGGTGGGGCTGAAGGACACCCGGCGCGGCGATCTGCTCTCCCGGCTGGTCGCCGATGTGGACGCCCTCCAGGACTACTTCCTGCGCTGGCTGCTGCCCGTCGGCGCCGCGCTGGCCGTGGGGGCGGCCTCGGCCGGCTTCACCTGGTGGCTGCTGCCGGAGGCGGGCGCCGTGCTGGCGGCCGGACTTCTGGTGGCGGGGGTCGTGGCGCCGCTCGTCTCCGGGGCGCTGGCCCGCCACGCGGAGCGCCGGCTGGCCCCGGCCCGCGGCGCGCTGTCGGCACAGGTCGTCGATCTGCTCACGGGCACCGCCGAGTTGACCGTCGCCGGTGCGCTGCCGCGCCGGCTGGACGAGGTGCGCCGCGCCGACGGTGTGCTCACCCGGATCGCCCGGCGGGCGGCCGCCGCCACCGGCGTGGGCGCCGGACTGTCCGCACTGGCCTGCGGGCTGACCGTGGCCGCCTCGGCCTGGGTCGGTGTGCGGGCGGTGGCCGACGGCCGGCTCGACGGGGTGTGGCTGGCCGTGGTGGTGCTCATGCCGCTCGCCGCGTTCGAGGCGGTCGTGGGGCTGCCGCTCGCGGTGCAGCACCGGCAGCGGGTGCGGCGGGCCGCCCTGCGGGTGTACGACGTCGTGGACGGCGCGCCCGAGGGGCCGGGCCCCGCCCCGGCGGCCACGGAGACCCCACAAGGGACGTATCCACTGGTCCTGAGCGGGATATCCGCCCGGTACCCGGGGCGGCGCGAGCGCGCCCTGGACGAGTTCGACCTGGAGCTGCGCCCGGGCCGCCGGGTCGCGGTGGTCGGCCCGTCCGGCTCGGGCAAGACGACCCTCGCCCATGTGCTGCTCCGCTTCCTGGACCCGCGGGCGGGCACGTACACCCTCGCGGGCCGCGACACCGCGGCCATGGACCCCGACGCGGTACGGCGGTTGGTGGGGCTGTGCGCCCAGGACGCGCACATCTTCGACAGCTCGCTGCGCGAGAACCTCCGCCTGGCCCGCACCGGCGCGAGCGACGGCGAGCTGCGCGAGGCGCTGGCCGCGGCCCGGCTGCTGGAGTGGGTGGACGGGCTGCCGGACGGCCTGGACACGCTGGTCGGCGAGTCGGGAGCGCGGCTGTCCGGCGGGCAGCGGCAGCGGCTCGCGCTGGCCCGCGCGCTGCTCGCCGACTTCCCGGTGCTGGTGCTCGACGAGCCCGCCGAGCACCTGGACCTGCCGACGGCCGACGCGCTGACGGCCGATCTGCTGTCGGCCACACGAGGGCGCACGACCGTGCTGATCACCCATCGGCTGGCGGGACTGGAGGCGGTCGACGAGGTGATCGTGCTCGACGGCGGCCGGGCCGTGCAGCGCGGGACGTACGGCCAACTCGCGGCGGCGGAGGGTCCGTTCCGGCGGATGCTGGAGCGGGAGGCCCAGGAGGGCTCCACCCTGGCGCCATCTCCCCTGGCGGGGGCCGCGGCCCTGCCCAGGTGACTTTTCACGGCGGACGGTTTACGCGGCGGCCCCGGCAACCCGGATGAGGCCGCCGCCGGCCGGGAGTTAGCCCGGTCAGGGCAACTCCTCACCTGGGCGGGCCAACTATTGCGGCGTCAGCATGCGCACCCCCAGGGCGGGCAGTGGGATGAGCTTCGCGGGCCACTTGGTCAGCTTTGCCCCTTATCGCCCTATCGCCCTATCGCACTCCGCGACAGTCGTTGGCCCGACGCGGGGAAGGAAGTCGTCACGTGAACAGCCAGAGCGCAACCTCCAAACGATTCCGGACGCGCCATCGGGCCGTGCTGGCCGCCGCCGCGGCGGTGGTGGCCCTGAGCAGCCAGCTGCTGACCGCGGCCCCCGCCGCCATCGCCGACGAGGGCCCTCTGGGCGGCGGTGACCCCGGTTTCGGGCCGCCGGACTACCCCGCCGTGCTGCACGGGGTGCGGGAGTTCAACGCGAGCGGGATCTTCACGCCTCCCCCGGGTGTGACCACGGTGCATGTCCAGGCATGGGGCGGCGGTGGCGGCGGTGGCGGCGGTGGCGGTGGCTCCGCGGCCTCGACCGCCACCGGCACCGGCGGCAACGGCGGTGGCGGTGGCGCCGGCGGCTTCACCTGGTGCGTCATCCCGGTCCAGGCCCTCCAGAGCTACACGGTGACCCTGGGCGACGGCGGTGGCGTCGGTGGCGCCGGGCTCGTCGCCAGCAACGGTGGCCCCGGTGGAGCCGGAGGCACCACCAACGTGACCGACCCCAACAGCACCGTCTTCCTCAACGCCACCGGCGGTGGCGGTGGCGGCGGAGGCCAGGCCGGGCCCATCACCGGCACCGGAGCAGCCGGTGCGGGCGGCGCGGGCTCGTGCATCACGGGAGGTGTCAACCAGACCGGACAGGGTGGGGGGACCGGAGACGGGGGCGGCGACGCGGTCGACGGCATCGTCGAGCCGCCCTCGGGCGACAGCGACGGCGGCGACGGGGGGCCCGGCGGCGGCCCCAATACGACCGGCACCGCGGGCAAGCCCGGCGGTCACGGATACGTCGTCTTCTTCTGGTGATACCGATCCCGGGCTCACGGAACCGCCCTCCGGTCGCCGGGCCGGAGGGCGGTTCCGCGGTATGCCCCGGGCCTCAGTCCTCCCGGCCGTCCCCCAGGATCCGCTCGATGACGGCCGCGACGCCGTCCTCCTCATTGCTCGCGGTGAGGCCGGTGGTCGATGCCAGCACCTCCGGGTGGGCGTTGGCCATCGCGTACGAGGTGCCCGCCCAGGCCAGCATCTCCAGGTCGTTGGGCATGTCGCCGAACGCCACGACCTCCTCGGGGGCGATGCCCCGCTGAGCGCAGCACCGGGCCAGGGTGCTCGCCTTGCTCACCCCCCGCCCGCTGATCTCCAGCAGGGCGGTCGGGCTGGAGCGGGTGAAGTCGCCATGCGCGCCCGCCACCGTGCGGCCCAGCTCCAGGAAGGCGTCGGGCGCCAGAGTGGGGTGGTGGGCGAGCAGCTTGAGGATCGGCATGCCGTCGCACTCCCCGCCGTCGGCGAGCAGCTTCTCGGCGGGGGCGATCACGGCGCTCGGGTCGCGGTTGAAGGGCGGGTACTCCGGCTCGTAGGCGATCCCGCCGGTGCGCTCGACCGCGAAGGAGGTGCCGGGGGCCGCGCCGCGCAGCGCCTCCACGACGGCCACCGCCCGCTCGCCGGGCAGCGGGCGCGCGTCGAGCAGCCGGCCGCCGTCGTGCAGATCGACGACGGCCGCGCCGTTGGCGCAGATGGCCAGGCCGTGGCCGTGCACATGGGCGCTGACCACGTCCATCCAGCGGGCCGGCCGGCCGGTGACGAAGAACACCTCGATACCCGCCCGCTCCGCCGCGGCGAGCGCGGCGACGGTGCGGTCCGAGACGGATTTGTCGTTGCGCAACAGGGTGCCGTCGAGGTCGGTGGCGATCAGCCGGGGCCGGGGGGTGGCGGGAACGGGTCTGGGCGCGGCCGGGGGCTCGGACTGCTCGGTTGCTGGGGTCACGGCAACCATCCTCCCGCATATGCCGGACACGAGTGCCGTCAGGCTCGACGGCATATGCCCTTAGGCTCGACGGTATGCGTTTGAGCACCGTGATCCTGCCCGTGCACCGCTGGTCCGGCGGCGGCCGAGAGTTGTGGCAGCGCGCCGAGGACCTGGGTTTCCACACCGCGTACACCTATGATCACCTGTCGTGGCGGAGCTTCCGCGACGGCCCCTGGTTCGGGGCGATACCGACGCTCACGGCGGCGGCCGCGGCGACGTCCCGGCTGCGCCTCGGCACCCTGGTCACCTCCCCGAACTTCCGCCACCCGGTCACGCTCGCCAAGGAGCTGATCTCCCTGGACGACATCTCCGGCGGCCGGATCACCCTGGGCATCGGGGCGGGCGGCTCCGGCTTTGACGCGACGGCGCTGCTGGGCGGCGCCGAGCAGGCGTGGACGCCGCGTGAGCGGGCGGATCGCTTCGGTGAGTTCGTGGCGCTGCTGGACCGGCTGCTGACCGAGGACGCGGTGACGTACGAGGGCCGGCACTACAGCGCCCGGGAGGTGCGCAACATCCCCGGCTGCGTCCAGCGGCCCCGGCTGCCCTTCGCCGTCGCCGCGACCGGCCCGCGCGGGCTGCGGCTCGCGGCCCGCTACGGGCAGGCGTGGGTGACCACGGGCGACCCGAAGATCTACGAGACGGGCACTCCGGCCGAGTCGGTGGCCGCCATCGGCCGCCAGATCGACCGGCTGGGCGAGGCGTGCGCCGAGGCCGGGCGGGACGCGGCCGAACTGGGCAAGGTCCTGCTCACCGGCTTCACCCCGGACCCGGGGCGGCCGCTGTCCTCCCTCGACGCCTTCGTCGACTTCGCCGGGGAGCACGCGCGGCTGGGCATCGACGAGATCGTGCTGCACTGGCCGATCCCCGACTCGGTCTTCGCCGCGGACCTCGCCGTCTTCGAGAAGATCGCCGCGGAGGGTCTGGCACAGCTCGACGGGTAGCCGACGGGTAGCCGACAGGTAGCCGGGTGTATACGGGATTCACCCGGCAAGGCGCCTTTACTCCGGCAAGACGGGCAGAAGGCGCAGAATCGGGTGTAGAGACTCCGGCCGTGACCGTCGCTGGGGAGGCACCCATGCCACGTACCCGCTATGCCCCCGATCGAGGGCTGACCACCCGCATGGTGACCACGATGTTCTTCATCGGTCTGCTGTATGTGGTCTTCGTCGGCGTGCTGCTGGCCCTGCTGCGCGGGGCCTGGCCGCTGATCGTGCTGCTCGCGGGCGGGCTGTTCGTGGCGCAGTTCTGGTTCAGCGACCGGATCGCGGCGTACTCCATGGGCGCCCGGGAGGTCACCCCCGAGCAGGCGCCCGAGCTGCACGGCGCGGTCGACCGGCTGTGCGCGCTCGCCGACATGCCCAAGCCGAAGGTGGCCATCGCCGACAGCGATGTGCCGAACGCCTTCGCGACCGGCCGCAACCAGCGCAACGCCATGGTGTGCGCGACCACGGGGCTGCTGCGCAGGCTGGAGCCGGAGGAGCTGGAGGGCGTGCTCGCGCACGAGCTGTCCCACGTCGCCCACCGCGATGTGGCGGTCATGACCATCGCCTCGTTCCTGGGCGTGCTGGCCGGCATGATGACCCGCATCGCCCTGTGGGGCGGGCTGACCAGCCGCAGCAGCCGGGACAGCAACACCGCCATCGCGATGCTGATCATCCCGCTGGTGAGCGCCGTGGTCTACACGATCAGCTTCCTGCTCACCCGGCTGCTGTCCCGCTACCGGGAGCTGAGCGCCGACCGCGCCGGAGCGCTGCTGACCGGCCGGCCCTCGGCGCTGGCCGCCGCGCTGACCAAGGTGACCGGGCAGATGGCCCGCATCCCGACGAGCGATCTGCGCCGGGCGGAGCCGTTCAACGCCTTCTTCTTCGCCCCGGCGCTGAGCGGGGAGAGCCTGACCCGGCTGTTCGCCTCGCACCCCACGCTGGAGCAGCGCCTCGACCAGCTGGCCCGCGTCTCCGCGCAGCTCGGCCAGGCGGAGAGGGGCTGAGCGGCCATGGGTTTCTGGGACGCGGTCCTCGGCCGCAGCAAGCCCGCGCGCCCCGACCTCGACCAGCTCTTCGCGCTGCCGTCGGCAGCGGTGACGCTGGAGGCGGGGGCGGGGTTCACCCCCACCGGGCTGGGCTCGGTGTGCTTCGCGAGCGTCGAGGGCGGCGCCTTCGACCGGCTCCAGGCGGACGTGCGGGACCTGCTGGACGCGGACACCGAGCGCGGCGGGGTGCCCGTCGAGTTCAGCCGGGACGAGTACGGCTACACCTGGCTGCTGGCCCGCCAGCCGCGGGACGACCTGGCGGCCCTGGTGAGCGATCTGCACGCGGTCAACACCCTGCTCCAGGAGGCCGGTTTCGGCCCCCAGCTGCTGTGCTCGCTGGTCGGCTTCCGGGACGCGGAGGGTCGGCCGCTCGCGCTGGTTTATCTGTACAAGCGCGGCACGTTCTACCCCTTCGCGCCGCTGCGCGGCCGCGCCGAGAAGCGCGACAACGCGCTCGAGATTCAGGTGCGGGGGCTGCTCGGCGACGACCTGCGGGTCGAAGAGGACCTGGGCCGCTGGTTCCCGGTGTGGGGCGCCCCCGGAATGGCCGGCTGAGCGCGCGCTTGCCTCTACGAGGGTCAGACGTCGCGCGTCTTGGCGAAGGCGACGAACGACGACCAGGCGGCGGCCTCGAATATGAGCGCCGGGCCGTCGGGGGCCTTGGAGTCCCGGACAGGAACCATGCCGGAGGCGGAAGCAACGTCAGGGGCCCACTCAACGCACTGCGCCCCTCCGTTGCCGGAGAACGAGGACTTGATCCACCGAGCACCGGTGAGGTCAGGGCTTGTGCTCATCAGGAAGTGCCTCCAAAGCGGAGCGGATGAAGTCAGCCGACTTCTCAGGGGACAGCGCCGAGGCGCTCAGCAGATCGTAGGCCTGGATGCGGGCCCGGACCTCCTTCTTTTCTTCGACGAGTGTCCCAGTGGTAGTGGCCTCTTCATAGGCGACGGGGGAGTCATCATCGAGCGTCAGCAGGGACAGCGCTCCGCCAGCAAGGGCATGGCCTCCGTGTTCAAAGGGAAGCACCTGGACGAACGAGGCAGCGGTGAGCGCCAAATCAGCTAACCGGGCGAACTGTTCCCTCATCACGGCCCAACTGCCGTACCGACGCAGTAGAACCCCCTCATCCAAGATCGCCGCGTAGTGGGGCTGGGGCTCCTTCGAGAGCAGCTCCTGACGGCTGAGGCGGGCCGTGAGCAGTTTTTCAACCTCATCGTCGGAGGCGTCCGGCAGGTGTACGCGGAACTGAGCCTCGGCGTACGACGGAGTCTGTAGCAAGCCAGGAACGATCTGAGGTGAGTACTCCCTGATCCGGATGGCTCGGGCCTCCAGCTCCATGCGCCGTCGGAACTTGTCCGGATGGATCTCGTGACGAGCAAGCGCGTAAAGCTTGTCGAAGATGCCATCCGTTCCAAACGCCACGTCGAGCATGGGCGGCAGTTCCGGCGGGATCATGGATTCTGCCGTCTCGAACCGCGCCAGCGAACTCTTGCTGAACTTGGTGATCTCGGCCAGGGCCTCAAGGGACATCCCTGCCGCTTCACGTAACCGCCGCATCTCCGAACCGAACAGGTGGCGGGCGGATCGATCTGGCGTCAGCGCGCGTGGCCGAGCTGGCATCGAGCAACCTCATTTCCCGATGGGCCGGTTGGGACATCAATGACTTCAGATCGTACGCGTGAGGCGACAGGCTGTTACCGCGCAAGGTGGTCATTGGCCACGAGCAGGAGCGCCAGATGAGAGAAGGCTTCCTGATGATGGTTTCCCCCGAACAGATCAGCGAATCTGTGTCTGTCCGTAGAGCTTCCCGGCCACAGCACGCACTTTGGTCGCTCGAAGCGCTGCGAGCGGGGTGGAGGTCGGTGAAGTGCCGCACGGCGAGTGCGACCCGGGGGCTGCTGCGGCGAGTCATCGCGACCGGCCGGGGTCGGCATAGCGCGGCGTATCTGGCGGCTTGCCCCGTCCGCACTCCCGTAACGCCTTCGATGCCCGTTGCCGTCGAGGCCTCCGCCCCTTCCGCTGTCTGCTACGAGGACCCGCCGACGCTCGTCCTCCCGCGCATTCCCGCTGCTGAGCGCTTCCCGATTCTCTGGGACTTCGACCCTGTGGGGCCGTACGTCCTCCGGTACGAGCAGGAGCGAGCGTTGGGAGTGGCGAGGTGAGCGCGGGAGTGCCTCCACCAGAGACGCCAGAGGGTTCCGGCCCGCGCCCCACTCTCAAGGAGTTGGAGAAGCGCGCGGAGGCTCTGGGCAAGGCGATCCGCAAGCACTTGGGGCGGGGGAGGCGGCGGTGAGGTCGGTGTGGGGCGTGACCACTGGAACCGGAGTCTGCGCGAAGTGCAAGGAGTACACAGCGTTGCGCGAGAAGGCCAAGCAGGACGGGGATTACGACAAGGCGGCCACGTACGAGACCTTGCGCCGCCGTCACCCGTCCCACGAGATGCCGAGCCGTACGGCCCGTTGGGGGCTGCCCGCATGAGCCGGCCGCCGCGGAACAGGGGCCCGGAGGTGGGCGAGGAAGCGTACGACGCTGCTTCGGGGCGCGTCGGTGTCCTCCAAGCCGTCTGTCACGTTGACGATCTCATCTTCGACCACAGGATGCCGGGGCCCCGCGTCGCGTTCCTGCGCCCGGCCGAAGGTGGACGGGAATGGATGACTGACTCCGGAAACGTCAAGTTCCCGGAGGAGGCGAAGAAGCACCCCGACGTCTATGACGGGCTAAGGCGGGAGTGACGTCGGCATATGGACCGTTGTCTGCGGAGGCCGCGTAAAGCTCCGCTCGCTGAGCATCTGATCTCCGTCCGGCGGGCGGGCGGGCGGCGAGGCGCTGGTGTAGTCAATGTCAGCTGACCATCGCCCCGTCACACCGGAAAGCCCCATCCATCTCTCCGTCGTGGAGATGCGTGTGCCCTCGGACGCGCGGTCTTGCTCCGTGTCCGTCACGCCGCTGTCGGCGAGCGCGCGCAGCGGCAAGTGCGAGAAGGATGGATCGATTTCATACGGCACGAGTGCGTTTAATTCCCGCGACTCTGAGGCGATGACGCGGGCCCGATGCAGGGCGTCACGTGCCGAACTCGGCATGCTCCGGCGCCGTGCACGCGTTGCGATCACCGGGAGAGCAGGAGTCGCCGACCTCGGGGTGTTAGAGGTTGTCAGTCTCCGGAGATCCAGAGATATCCACGCTTTCTGATTGCCTCATGGATCAGTTCCTCCAGGCTATCTACAGTCGGCGCCATCCTGGGTACCGAAGCTGAGATTGTCTCGATTTCGCCGAGAAGTCGACGCATCTGGAGAATATTGAACATGGTGTCCCCGTACTCAGAAATGCAGGACAACAGTCCGCCTTTTGCCGCGAAAGGTAGAAGGCTGGTCAGCCACCTACCTGGTTCTGGCCCTGCATAGGAGCGATCATGTACCTGGTTTTCGACATAAACGGCAAGTCCCATCTGGTATCCCTTGACTCTACCCCGAAGGGCTAGCTAATCGGGCAATAGGTGTGCGATCTAGCCCGCTCGGCATATCTTAACTTACTGGCTTTGGTATCGGGTGCATGGTTATCACGCCACCATATTTGTCTTGCACCACTCGATACCAAGTTGTCGGGAGACCGCCTGCATCTTGTGAAACATTTCCGATATCACGTCCTGCGTCGACATCGCGCTCGTAGAACCCGCTTTCGTTCGGGCCGCGTGCCTTTACGCTACTGGATGCCTCGACCAGCTCATCTAGGTCAATATCCTCCTTGAACACGCTCTTGTCACTCTTCGCAAGATTCCCGCCGGGCATGTGCTTACTGCGAATGTATTTTTCGGATTCGTCGTCAAGCCCAGGGCGCTCAGGGCACGCGTTAAGGCCTAGGGGATCGAGCCAACCGAGAGGGTTGGGTACGTAGGCAGTGGGATTGGGTGCCGGATCCAGGCCCAACGGGTCGGGTGAGGTGTAGCGGGCGGTTTCGGGGTCGTAGTGGCGGAAGTAGTTGTAGTGGAGGCCGGTTTCGGGGTCGGCGTATTGGCCGGGGAAGCGGAGGGGGCAGTCGGCTGTGCCGGGTGGGGTGGGGAGGGGGGTTCCCCAGAGGGTGGTGCGGTGTTGCCAGGCGAGGGTGCCGTCGGGGGTGACCAGTTCGGTGGGGGTGCCGACGAGGTCGGTGATGATGGCGTGGAAGCGGGCGTCGTACCCCTGCTGGAGGATGGATGACGTTCCGTCCATCGGCTCCGGCGGAGTGTGGCGCTCGGTTTGGGATATGGGGCGGTGGGTTCCTGGGGCGTAGTCCCAGGTTGTGGCCACGCCGTCTGACGTGGTTTGTTCGGCCAGGCGGGTGCCGTCCCAGGTGAAGCGGATTCGGTCGGCGGCTGTGCCGTCCTCCGCCAAGCGTTGTTTGGTGATGCGGCGGCCGAGCGGGTCGTACGTGTAGGTCCACTCCTCGCCATTGGGGGTGGTGGCCTTGGTGAGGCGGTCTTCCGCGTTCCAGGTGTAGGTCCAGGTGCGGGTCTGGCCGTTGAGGAGTTTGCGGGTGCGGCGGGCGAGGCGGCCTTGGGCGTCGTGTTCGTAGGTGGTGCGGCCGGCGCGGTGGATGATCGTGCCGGTGAACTCGCGCTCGCCGGAGGCATCGTGGTCGGGGGCGGTGGCGTGGGTGAGGTTGCCCGCGCTGTCGTAGGCGTACGTCTCGGTCCAGCCGTGGGCGTGGACCGCCCTGACGCGGCCGACCTGGTCGAGGTCGAAGCGGCGGGTGCCGGAGGTCAGTTCGCGGATTTCGGTGAGGTGGTCGTCCGGGCGGTAGGCGTATGCCCGGTGCTGGAGCAGCGTGGACGTGTTGCCGTGGGTGAGGGCCTGGGTCGTCAGGCGGTCCAGGCTGTCCCAGGTCTGGGTCAGGCTTACGTCGTCGCCGAAGGTGCGTGACGTCTCGCGGCCTGCCGCGTCGTAGCCGAAGTGCAGGGAGTTGTCCGCCGTGCTGAGGGTTGTGGGGCGGCCCGTCGCGTCGTATGTCCATTCCGAGCGCAGGCCGCTCGGGGTGGTTCGCTCGGTGCGGTTGCCCGCCTGGTCGTATGCGTATGTCGTCGTGCGGTTGTTGATTGTTTCGGTGAGGACTCTGCTCCGTGCGTCATACGTGCGGCGCAGTTCCGTGTCCGGGTTCGTCGCCTGTGCCAGGCGGCTTGCCGCGTCGTACGCGAACGTCGTCTCCGTGCCGTCCGCCGTGCGCGTCGTGATCGTGCGGCCCAACGCGTCGCGCGTGTAAGCCAGAGTTTCGCCTGCGCCGTTCTCCCGGGATATCAGGCGGCCCGCCACGTCGTGCTCGTACCTGAGCGTGCGGCCGTTGAAGTCCGTCTCCGCCGTGACCTGCCCCGCCCCGTTGTAGGTGTAGGTCCACGTCCGGCCCTGGGGGTTCGTGACCGTCGTCAGGCGAAGCTCGGTGTCGTACGCAAAGGCGTAGCTCGCGCCGTCCGGGTCCGTACGCGTCGCGGGGAGGTCGAAGTAGGTGTGGGTGTGGCGGGTGGTGTTGCCGACCGGGTCGGTGTGTTCGGCGAGGTTGCCCTCGGCGTCCCAGGTCCAGGTTTCGCGGGTGCCGTCGGGGCGGGTGCGCCAGGAGGGTTTGCCCTCGATGGTCCAGCCCTGGCGGGTGACGTGGCCCAGGGGGTCGGTGATGCGCGTGATGCGGCCATGGGTGCCCCGGCGGACGGTGGTCGTGTTGCCCAGGGCGTCGGTGACCTCGACCGGCAGGCCTGCCTCGTCGCACATGACGTGGGTGGTGTGGCCGAGCGGGTCGGTGACGGAGGTCAGGTTGCCTGCCTCGTCGTACGTGTAGTGGGTCTCCGCGCCCGTGGGGTCCGCCGTCCGGACCCGGTTGCCCCGGTCGTCGTATGTGTGGAGCCAGGCCGCGCCGTCGGGTTCGCGGACCTCCAGTGGCTGGCCGTGCGCGTTGTAGGTGGCAGTGGCCGTCGTGCCGTCCGGGCGGTCGACCCGTATGAGGTTGTGGTTGTTGTCGTACGCGTAGCGCGTGGTGTGGCCCAGTGGGTCGGTCACCGACAGCGGGAGGCGGTTGTTCTGCGGATCCCACTGGGTCTGGGTGGTGTGGCCCAGCGGATCGGTCTCGGTGACCACCTTGTACGCCTCGTTGTAGACGTAGGTGGACCGGTTGCCCCGTGAGTCGGTGTAGACGGTGGTGCGGGACGCTTCGTCGTAGTGGAAGCGGCCGGTCATCATGTTGTCCGAGCCGATGGTGCGCAGCACGCGGCCCCGGTGGTCGTAGACGTATCCGAAGCTGGTGCCGTTGCGGTCGGTCCAGGACGTGATGCGGTGCTCGTCGTCGTAGGTGAACCGCAGCGGTTCATCGGCGGAGTTGAAGACCTCGGTGAGGTCGCCCGCGCCGTTGTAGCCGTAGGAGACCAGCGTGGTGCCCGTCTCGGCGTCTCCGACGCCGAGTAGGCGCAGGGCGGTGATGCGCAGCAGCTCCGGGTCGGTGTCGACCGCGATGCGGTAGCCGCCGGAGTGCACCACCTCGAGCGGGGTGCCTTCGGCGTCGTAGGCGAAGGTGATGGACCGGCCGTTGCGGTCCTCGATCATCTGGAGCGGAAGTTCGTTGACGTCGGCGCCCAGGGGGGTGAAGTGCAGGGTGCGGGCCTGCTCGGGGATCTCGATCCGCATCGTGCCGCCCGCCGTGCCGTCCCAGCGCAGCGGCCAGCGCGGTCCCCGCACCGGGTACGTGTCCTCCTCAGGATGAGGCACCCCGTAGCGCAGCACCATGCCGTCGGCCGCGACGAACACGATCCCGTCCGCGTCAAGCTCCAGACGCTGGTCCAGGGTGCCGGACCAGGTGCGGCCGAACCAGCCGCCGCAGGTGTGGCCGGAGACGAAGTTGCGCTCAAGAACCAGCGGCAGTGCGCCGGGCAGGGATACATCCGTGGCCGACATGACCATCTCGCCGGTCGCCACGTCGATCGGCTCGCCTGCGCACTTTTTCTCGGGTCCGCACCGGTCGTGGGTGCCCTCACTGTCGGCCCGGTCGTGCGCCTCTCCGTCCCGGCCGAGCGCCTTCTTGCGCAGCGCCAGCCGCTCGGCGGCGTTCTTGCCCGCGTTCAGCTCCTTGCGCAGCGCGCTCGCTCCGCCCGTGGTCAGGGCCAGCAGCAGTGACGGGGTGATCTCGCCAGCCGCGCGGATCGGATCCTTCGACCACATCTCCCAGTTGGTGGCCGCCTTGATGAACTCCTTCGGGTGGTCCACCGCGTACGCCGCGCCGTCCACCATGCCGGCCAGCAGCATCGAGAACCCTGCGCCGTCGCCTTCGAGGAGCGCGGCGGGGATGCTGCCAAGGTCGAGGATGGCGTAGTGGGCCTTCCACAGCCCGTCCTTGAGGCTTTCCCCGGCCTTCTGCCAGTTGCTCGGCTTGTTCGGCGCCTTCTCCGCCGCTTTGTCGATCTTCTTCTTCGACGCCTCGGCGACTAACCGCAGCTCCTCGATCAGCTTGTCCAGCCGGCCGACACAGTCCTCCATCGCCGCGATGCCCGGATCGGTCTCCGCAGGCTTCTCCGGCAGCTGCTCATCGCCCCGCGTCACCGCGTCGTTGTAGGCGACGACCTTCTTGTTGTGCGCCTTGGAGGCAGACCGTGCCGCGTCCGCGTCCTCGATGATCGGCTCACACCGCTTCTGCACCGACCGCAGCTTCGTCGCGTACGCCGCCAGCGCGCTGGCCGCGTGCGTGAACTGGTCGTGGCCCGAGGTCAGTTCCTTCGGAAGCCGGTCGACGGCCCTCCGGAACTCGCCCGCGCCCCTGCCCTGCCAGTCCTCCAGGTCCAGCGGCCGCAGCTTGTCCTTGCCGTCCTGGAAGGCGCCCGCATACGCGCGCAGCTCCAGCACCAGGTCGTCGACATCGCCCGGGTTTCCGGGGATCAGGTCCTTGGGCTTGGCGCCCGCCGGTATCCGTATCTGCGGCGGCCGCACCGCATCCGGGTCAGCCATCAGGACTCATCCGCGTACTCGGTCAGCGCCTTGCGCGTGAGCTTCGCCAACGCCGTGTCCTCCGGCCGCTTCTCCATCTCCGGCGCCCCCACGTGCTCCCAGGACCACTTACCGGCCGCGCCCGACGGGAGCTTGGCCATGTTCGCGTCCGAGGGCCAGAAGTCCTTCACCCGCATCAGATCCGCCAGCATGTACCCGGCCACCGCCTCGTACAGCCGCTCCACCACCGCATCCGCATGGTCCGCGAGCTCACCCATGCCGAAGCCCCACTCCTTGACGAACGCCTTTCCCGACTCCAGGAGTTCGGGCGAGCCGCAGTGCTGGAGATAGGCCGTCAGCTTCTCCTGGCCGTTCTTGACCGCCTTGGCCGCGACCACCGACTCCTCCAGCGGGACGATCTGCGCCTTCACCGCAGCGATCTCAAGCTTGTAGCCGTCGGCGCCTTCGTTGCCGCCGTACTTGCCGTCCGGGCCACCCTCGCTGGGGGCCTGGTTCGCATTCCTGGCGTCAGGATCCGCCATCGTCAGCCCCCTCCTTCTGGTCGTCCGCCTCGCGCAGTGTCTGTGCGTCCAGCAGGAACGGGCGCTTGCCCAGCGGGTCCACCAACGCCCTCACGCCCTCGGGCAGCAGACCCACCAGGTCCTCAGCCGTCGTCGACGCCCACCCGCACGCCCCCGCGAAACGCGCAAGGCCCTCCAACGAGGTGAACACCGGCACGAGCGGGCCCGCCTCCGCCGTCTCCGAGACGAGGAAGCCGGGGTTCTCGGGGCGCTGGAAGTACAGCCGCGCCTGGCGCAGCGCCGCCCACTTCTCCTGCTCCGTCATCTGCGCGGCGGTCTCCTGGCGTACCAGGTCGGCCAGGCTTGTTTTGCCGCCTTGACCAGGCGGTCTGGTGTTCCCTCCCCCAAACATGAGGGCTATCTTCACACAGGTGACCGACACCATGGGTGACTGACACGCCGCTCTTCGCAACCGCCACTCCGACACGGTCCCGAGGGCCGGTCCTGCCGAAAGTGCCGGCCCCCTACGGGACTGTCAGACCCGAGAACTAGGGAAATCCAGCCGTCTGGACTGACGTCCGGTGTGTCCCACACCACTACGGTCGAAGACGTGACTGTGATCGCCACCGAAAGCCTGAGCAAGCGGTTCCCCCGGGTTACCGCGCTTGACCGGCTCTCCGTTGACATCACGCCGGGCGTCACCGGCCTGGTAGGTGCCAACGGGGCCGGTAAGTCCACCCTGATCAAGATCCTGCTGGGGCTGTCCCCCGCCAGTGAGGGCCGCGCCTCCGTCCTCGGCCTCGATGTGGCCAAGGACGGCAGCGCCATCCGCGAGCGGGTGGGCTATATGCCCGAGCACGACTGCCTGCCGCCCGATGTCTCGGCGACCGAGTTCGTCGTCCATATGGCGCGCATGTCGGGGCTGCCGCCCACCGCCGCCCGCGAGCGGACCGCCGACACCCTGCGCCATGTGGGGCTCTACGAGGAGCGGTACCGCCCCATGGGCGGCTACTCCACCGGCATGAAGCAGCGCGTCAAGCTCGCCCAGGCGCTGGTCCACGACCCGCGGCTGGTCCTTCTCGACGAGCCCACCAACGGCCTCGACCCGGCGGGCCGCGACGAGATGCTCGGCCTGATCCGCCGGGTGCACACCGACTTCGGCATCTCGGTCCTGGTCACCTCGCATCTGCTGGGCGAGCTGGAGCGCACCTGCGACCACGTCGTCGTCATCGACGGCGGCCGGCTGCTGCGCTCCAGCTCCACCCGCGAGTTCACCCAGGCCACAGCCTCGCTCGCGGTCGAGGTGACCGACACCGCCGCGCACCCGGACGGCACGGCCGCGCTGCGCGCCGCCCTCGCCGAGGCCGGGCTCACGGTCCGGACCGCGGGCCGTTCCGGCGACGGGGCCGCGTCCGCCTCCGAGCATCTGCTGCTCGTGGACGTCGACGGAGACGAGACCTACGACGCGGTCCGGGACGCCATCGCCCAGCTGGGCCTCGGCCTGATCCGCATGGAGCAGCGCCGCCACCGCATGGCGGAGATCTTCCGCGACGACGACGAGCACGACGACGCACCTGACGGAACGTCCGGCGGAAAGACCACGAACGGAGGTGCCGCCGATGCCGCCTGAGACCAACACCCAGCAGCGGGCCGAAATCCACAACATCGGCTACCGCCACTACGACGGCGCTCGCCTCGGCCGCGCCTACGCCCGCCGCTCGCTGTTCTCCCAGAGCCTGCGCGGCGCCTATGGCCTCGGCCGCTCCGCCAAGTCCAAGGTCGCGCCGATGCTGCTGGCCGCCGTGATGTGCGTGCCCGCCCTGATCCTCGTCGCGGTCACCGTGGTGACCAAGCAGAACAGCCTCCCCGTCGAGTACACGCGCTACGCGGTCATCATGCAGGCCGTCATCGGCCTCTTCACCGCGGCCCAGGCGCCCCAGTCCGTCTCCCGGGACCTGCGCTTCAAGACCATCCCGCTCTACTTCTCCCGCCCCATAGAGGCGGCGGACTATGTGACGGCCAAGTTCGGCGCCATGGCGTCCGCCCTGTTCGCCCTCACCGGCGTTCCCCTGGTGATCCTTTACGTGGGTGCCCTGCTCGCCAAGCTGGACTTCGCCGACCAGACGAAGGCCTTCGCGCAAGGACTGGTCTCCGTGGCTCTGCTCTCCCTCCTCTTTGCCGGCATCAGCCTGGTCGTCGCCGCGCTCACCCCCCGCCGGGGCTTCGGCGTGGCGGGCGTCATCGCCCTGCTGACCATCTCCTACGGCGCGGTGTCCACCCTTCAGGCCATCGCGTGGGACCAGGGCAACACCGGCGCGGTCAGCTGGATCGGGCTGTTCTCGCCGATCACGATCATCGACGGCGTCCAGACGGCCTTCCTCGGCGCCACCTCCGCCTACCCCGGCGGATTCGGGCCCGATGCCAAGGCGGGACTCCTCTTCCTCCTCGTCCTCCTCGGCCTGATCGCCGGCTCCTACGGCCTGCTCCTGCGCCGCTACCGAAAGGTCGGGCTGTGACCACGATCGCCATCGACAATGTCTCCCGCTGGTTCGGGAACGTGGTCGCCGTCAACGACGTGACCATGGCCATCGGCCCCGGTGTCACCGGCCTCCTCGGCCCCAACGGCGCGGGCAAGTCCACCCTCATCAGCATGATGGGCGGCTTTCTGGCGCCCTCCACCGGCTCCGTCACCCTGGACGGGGCCACCATCTGGCGCAATGAGCAGGCGTACCGCCGGATCGGCATCGTGCCCGAGCGCGAGGGGATGTACGACTTCCTCACCGGCCGCGAGTTCGTCATCGCCAACGCCGAGCTGCACGGGCTGCCCGACCCGCGCGCCGCCGCCCGCAAGGCGCTGGAGACCGTCGAGATGGACTTCGCGGGCTCCCGCCGCATCGCCACGTACAGCAAGGGCATGCGCCAGCGGGTGAAGATGGCCTCCGCGCTGGTCCACGAGCCGTCGGTGCTGCTGCTCGACGAGCCGTTCAACGGCATGGACCCGCGCCAGCGGATGCAACTCATGGATCTGCTGCGGCGCATGGGGGACGAGGGCCGCACCGTCCTGTTCTCCTCGCACATCCTGGAGGAGGTCGAGCAGCTCGCCGCGCACATCGAGGTGATCGTCGCGGGCCGGCACGCGGCCTCCGGGGACTTCCGCAAGATCCGCCGCCTGATGACCGACCGTCCGCACCGCTATCTGGTGTGCTCCAGCGACGACCGCGCGCTCGCCGCCGCCCTCATCGCCGACCACTCCACCACCGGCATCGAGGTGGACACGAGCGGCGGACCCGAAGCCGGCCTGCACATCCAGGCGGTCGACTTCGCCCGGTTCACCGAACTGCTGCCCCGCGTCGCCCGCGATCTGGGCATCCGGCTCCTCACGGTCTCGCCTTCCGACGAGTCCCTGGAGAGCGTGTTCTCCTACCTCGTCGCGGCCTGAGCGGCCGGAAAGGAGCCCAGAAGCGATGTCCTCGCTCTACCACCCCACCGTCGCCCGGCTCACCTACCGGGCCCTGCTCGGCCGCCGCCGTGCGCTGATCCTGTTCATCCTGCCCGCGCTGCTGCTGGCCATCTCGGTGGCCGTGCGGGCGCTGGCCGGTGTCGACGACGGCACCGCCGACTCCGTCCTCGGCGGCTTCGCCCTGGCCACGATGGTCCCGCTGATCGGGGTGATCGCCGGTACGGGGGCGATCGGCCCGGAGATCGACGACGGCTCGGTCCTCTATCTGCTGGCCAAGCCCGTCAAGCGGCCCACGATCATCTTCACCAAGTTCGTCGTCGCGACCGGCGTCACGATTCTCTTCTCGGCGGTGCCCACCCTGCTGGCGGGCTTCATCCTCAACGGCAACGGCCAGCAGCTGGCGGTCGCCTACGCCCTCGCCGCGACCGTCGCCTCGGTCGCCTACAGCGCGATGTTCCTGCTGCTGGGCACCGTCACCCGGCACGCGGTGATCGTGGGCCTGGTCTACGCCCTGGTGTGGGAGTCGCTGTTCGGCAGCCTGGTCCCCGGGGCCCGCACGCTCAGTGTCCAGCAGTGGTCGCTCGCGCTGGCCCAGAAGGTCTCCGACAGCGGGCCGGTCACCTCGGTCGTCAGCCTGTCCACCGGCGTGGTGCTGCTGCTCGTCGTGACCGTGGCCGCCATCTGGTTCGCGGGCCGGAAGCTGCGGACCCTGACCCTCGCGGGCGAGGAGTGACCGCGCGCGAGGGGTGACCGCGGGCGAGGGGTGACCCCTTCGACGACAGGCCCTACGGGCGCCAGCGAGCCGGGACGGCGGTGAAGCGGCCGCCGGTCTCGGCGGTGGCCGCCGCGCTCGGCGCGGCCACCGCCGCCGTCCGGTGCCCGGGGGCGGCGTTGGCCCGGTCCAGGGCCGAGGCCACCGTGGCGGACGAGCCGAGCAGCACGGTCGCCGCCACACAGGCCACCGTCCACGGTGCCCGCAGCATCCGCACCCACCCCGACGTACGCCCCACAACCGCCGTGCCGCTCATGCCGTCCTCCGATCCTCGTCGGTGCCGATGAGGCGATCCTGACGGGCGGAGTTGTCGATCAGCCCTACGTCACCTACGAGGCAGCTGTGGACCGGGCCCGGCTCAGGTGCGGGCCGGTTCGGCCTCGGGCGCGGTCTTCTCGGGGGCGCCGGACCCCGCCGCCGCGCCCGGGCCGCCGCGGACGACGGCCAGCACCAGCAGGCCCGCCACCAGCGCGGTGACCCCGGAGATCACACAGATCCGGTCCAGACCCGCCACAAAGGACTCGTGCACCAGCGCCTTCGCCGCCTGCGCCCGCCCCGCCGGGGCGGCGGCGATCACCGCGTCCGCGTGCCCGCCGCTGATCGCCTCGGCCGCCTGCCCGGCGGCGCGCGCCGGGACGGATCCGCTGTCCTCGACGACATCGCGCACCCGCGCCGCGAACACCGTGCCCAGGACCGCGATCCCGAGCGCGTACCCCAGCTGCCGGAAGGTGTTCACCGCGCCGCTGGCCATCCCGGCGCGCTCCGGCGGCGCCGCGCCGAGCGCCGCCGACACCAGGACGGGCATGGCCAGACCGATGCCGAGCCCGCCGAGCATCAGCCCGGGGACAAAGGCCGTCCAGTCCGAGTCGGCCGTCAGCCGCACGGCGGTGACCAGGGCCGCGGCGCCCACCAGCAGCAGCCCGCCGCCGAGCGCGCGCCCCGGGGCGACCCGCCCCAGCAGCCGTCCGCCCGCCGCGCCGACGACCAGCGCCACCCCCGCCATCGGGGTCACCGCCAGGCCGGCCTCCACCGGGCTGAGCCCGAGCACCGACTGGAGCCACATCCCCGCGTAGGTGAGGTACGGGAAGGCCGCCGCCTGGAGCAGCAGGGCCGCGACCATCAGCACCGCGAAGGACGGACGGCGCATCAGTCCCAGATCCAGCAGCGGCTGTCGCTTCCCGCGCTCCACCAGGACGAACACGCCCAGCGCGAGGGCGGAGACCACCAGCGAGGCGACCGTGCCGCCCTCGGACCAGCCCTCCTCGCCGCCCCGTATCAGCCCGTACGTCAGCGCCCCGGCGCACAGCGTGAAGAGGGCGGCGCCCGGCCAGTCGATCCGCGCGCCGGGCGCGCCGCGCGACTCGCCGACCGTACGGATCGTGATCCACACCGCGAGCGCCGTCAGCGGCAGATTGACCAGGAAGATCGCCCGCCAGTCGGCGTACTCGGTGAGCAGCCCGCCCAGCACCGGGCCGACCGCCGCGGCCGCCCCGCTGGTCCCGCCCCATACGCCGAAGGCGATGCCGCGGTCCCGCCCGGTGTAGGTGGCCATCAGCAGCGGGGTGTTGGTGGCGAACATCGCCGCCGCCCCGATGCCCTGCACCCCGCGGGCGGCGATCAGCAGCCCGCTGTCCGGGGCAAGACCGCAGGCCAGCGAGGAGAGCGCGAAGACGGCGAGGCCGAGCAGATACAGCCGCCGCCGGCCGAAGACGTCGGCCGCCGAACCGGCGGCCATCAGCAGGGCGGCGAGCGCCAGCGCGTAGATGTCCATCACCCACTGGAGCGAGGTGAAGGAGGCGTCCAGCCCCTGCGCCACCTGCGGCAGCGCCGTGTTCACGATGGTGACGTCGATCAGCAGCATGAAATTGCCGAGGGTGATGGCCACGAGCGGCCACCATTTGCTCCGCATGACGAACTCCGAGTCCACAGAGAGTGGGGCCCGGCCCGACGCCGTACCCCCCGTGATCCCCAAGTTCCGTCAGCGGACCCCGTGCCTTCCAGCCGGTCCGGCCTCCGCGGCGCCATCCGACAACGGCTAGCCTTCTGCGGTGGATTCCGACACGTACGACGATGTGGACCGCCGGCTCGTCCAGGCCCTTCAGCTCGACGGCCGAGCCCCGTTCAGCCGCATCGCCGATGTGCTCGGCGTCTCCGACCAGACCGTGGCGCGCCGCTACACCCGGATGCGCACGGCGGGGACCGCCCGGGTGGTGGGGCTCACCGACCCTGCCGCGCTGGGCGAAGCCGTCTGGCTGGTGCGGGTGCAGTGCACCCCGGACGCCGCCGTGCCGGTGGCCGAGGCGCTGGCCCGCCGCCCCGACACCTCATGGGTGTGCGTGATATCCGGCGGCACAGAGGTCTCCGCCATCACGCGGGCGGCGTCCCGCGAGGACAGCGACGCGCTGCTGCTGCGCACGCTGCCGCGCACCCCGCGGGTGGTGGGGGTGGCCGCGCAGTGCGTGCTGCATGAGTACTTCGGCGGTGCGCAGGGCCTGGTCAACAAGTCGGGCATGCTGACGCCACGGCAGATCGAGCGGCTGACCTATCCGGTGACCGACAGACCGCAGGGCTACCGCGCCGCGCTGGAGGAGGGCGACCGGAAGCTGCTGGACGTGCTGGCGCGCGACGGGCGTGCGGGGCTGGCCGAGCTGGTGGCCGCCACGGGCTGGTCGCAGTCGACGGTGCGCCGCCGACTGGCGGAGCTGCGCTCCGACGGCACGCTCTATTTCGATGTCGACTACGACCACCGGCTGTTCAGGCAGGGCGCCACGGCCGCGGTGTGGCTGTCCGTGCTGCCGAGCGAGCTCGCCGCCACCGGGCGGGCGGTGGCAGAACACCCGGAGGTGGCCTTCGCCTGCGCGACCACCGGGCCGCACAATCTGCTGGCGGTCGTGGTGTGCCGGGATGTCCGGCATCTGTACGACTATCTGACCACGCGTGTGGCCGCGCTACCGGATGTACGGAGCATGGAGAGCTCCCCGATGATCCGCCGGGTCAAGGGCCCGGGGCCGCTGCTGCTGTCGCCGCGTGGTGGGGCGCGGCGCGCCCCCTGACGTACCGCCGCACCTGCCGCCGTACCGCGGTCAAATCCCCTGGCCAGGGCGGCACTTGGAGGAAGCTCCCAACTCCCGGTGGTTGAACTCTGTTCAAGCAGACGACCCAATAAATCTTGACGATTGTCAGGGACCTGTCGAACCCTTGGCGTGCGCCAACGCACTGCCCTCGTAGTCGTTCCAGTTCCCTTCCCTACGGCCTTTTATGAAGGACCGTCAGAGACATCGGAGGAACCGATGCGTCGTCTTGCCACGAGTCTCGCCGCCACCGCGGTCGCCGCGGCCACCGCCGTGGCCCTCGCCGGGCCCGCCCAAGCCGCCCCCGCGGACAAGCCGCAGGTGCTTTCCAGCTGGACCCAGACGAGCGCGAGCAGCTACAACGCGTGGCTCGCGGCGCGCAACAACCAGGGCGCCTGGTCGGCGTACCAGTTCGACTGGTCGACCGACTATTGCAGCAAGTCCCCCGACAACCCCTTCGGTTTCCCCTTCAAGACCGCCTGCGCCCGCCATGACTTCGGCTATCGCAACTACAAGGCCATAGGTGCCTTCAGCGCGAACAAGGCCCGCCTGGACAGCGCCTTCTACGAGGACCTCAAGCGGGTGTGCAACGGCTACAGCGGGGTGTCGAAGACCGCCTGTAACAGCACCGCCTGGACGTACTACCAGGCGGTCAAGGCCCTGGGCTGAAAAGCCGCTCCAGGACGAGGGCGATGCCCTCCTCCTCGTTGGACGCGGTGATCTCGTCGGCGACGGCCTTGAGCTCCTCGTGGGCATTGGCCATCGCCACGCCGTGGGCCGCCCACCGGAGCATCGCCGTGTCGTTGGGCATGTCTCCAAAGGCGATGGTGTCCTCCGCGGTCATCCCGAGGCGCCGGGCGGCCAGCGAGAGGCCCGTCGCCTTGGTCAGCCCCAGCGGCAACAGCTCCACCAGGCCCTCGCCCGCCACGGTCACCCCGACCAGCCCCCCGGCGGCCGTGCGCGCCGCCTCGGCCAGCGCGTCGTCCCCCAGCCGGGCGTGCTGGATGTAGAGCTTGCTGACGGGGGCGGACCACAGGTCGGCCCGGTCGTCCAGCGACCGGGCCGCCCGCTCCGCGGGGTGCACCCGATAGCCCTCCCCGTACAGCACCTGGCCGTCCAGACCGTCACGGGCCACGGCCAGGAACAGCGGGCCGACCTCCGACTCGATCTTCTCCAGCGCCAGCGCGCCCAGCTGCCGGTCCAGCGTCACGGAGGTCAGCAGCCGGTGCTCGCCCGCGTGGTAGAGCTGCGCGCCCTGCCCGCACACCGCGAGCCCGTGGTAGTCGAGGTCGTCGAGTATGTGCCGGGCCACCGGAACCGTCCGCCCGGTGACCACGATGTGCGCCGCGCCCGCCGCGGTGGCCGCGGCGAGCGCCGCCCGGGTGCGCTCGGAGACCCGGTGGTCGCCGCGCAGCAGGGTGCCGTCGAGGTCGGTGGCGATGAGGCGGTAGGGCAGCGAGGGGCCGTCGCTCATCGGGCGACCGGCTCCAGGACCTCGCGTCCGCCCAGATACGGACGCAGGACCTCGGGCACCCGCACCGATCCATCGGCCTGCTGGTGGTTCTCCAGCAGCGCGACGATGGTGCGCGTGACCGCGCACAGCGTGCCGTTCAGCGTCGCCAGCGGCCGTACCCGCTTGTCCTCGCGCATCCGGATCGACAGCCGGCGCGACTGGAACTCGGTCGTGTTGGAGGTCGAGGTCAGCTCGCGGTACTTGCCCTGGGTCGGGATCCACGCCTCACAGTCGAACTTCCGCGTCGCCGAGGAGCCCAGGTCGCCCGAGGCCAGGTCGATCACCCGGAACGGCAGCTCGAGCGAGGTCAGCCACTGCTTCTCCCACTCCAGCAGCCGCTGGTGCTCGGCCTCCGCCTCCTCCGGCGTCGTGTAGACGAACATCTCGACCTTGTCGAACTGGTGCACCCGGAAGATGCCACGGGTGTCCTTGCCGTACGAGCCGGCCTCACGGCGGAAGCAGGAGGAGAACCCGGCGTAGCGGCGCGGCAGCTGGCCCGCGTCCAGGATCTCGTCCATGTGGTACGCGGCCAGCGGCACCTCGGAGGTGCCGACCAGGAAGAGGTCGTCCTTGTCGAGGTGGTAGACGTCGTCCGCGGCCTGGCCGAGGAAGCCGGTGCCCTCCATGGCCCGGGGCTTGACCAGGGCCGGGGTGAGGACGGGGGTGAAGCCCGCGGCGGTGGCCTGCGCCATCGCGGCGTTCACCAGCGCGAGCTCGAGCAGCGCGCCGACGCCCGTCAGGTAGTAGAAGCGCGAGCCGGAGACCTTGGCGCCGCGCTCGGTGTCGATCGCGCCGAGCAGCTCGCCGAGGGCCAGGTGGTCCTTGGGGGTGATGCCCTCGGCCGCGAAGTCGCGCGGGGTGCCGACCGTCTCCAGGATGGCGAAATCGTCCTCGCCGCCGATCGGCACGTCGGGGTGGACCAGATTGCCGAGCCGGAGCAGCAGCCGCTGGGTCTCCTCCGCGGCCTCGTCCTGCTCGGCGTCGGCGGCCTTCACCGCGGCGGACAGCTCGCCCGCCTTCTTCAGCAGCTCCGCCTTCTCGTCGCCGGAGGCCTTGGGGATGAGCTTGCCGAGCGCCTTCTGCTCGGAGCGCAGCTCGTCGAAGCGGACGCTGGACGACCTGCGCCGCTCGTCGGCGGAGAGCAGCGCGTCGACGACGTCGACGTCCTCTCCACGGGCGCGCTGGGAGGCGCGCACACGGTCGGGGTCCTCACGGAGCAGACGAAGGTCAATCACGTCACCAGGTTACCGGTGTGCCCACATCCGGTGCTCGACCCGATATTCCCTTGCGGTGCGCTTTGTCCATGTTTGAGATGGTATGGATTCTTGAGAATTCGCCCGTCTGTGCATCCGCGTGCCTTGGCGATGAAAGCGCCCATTCCCTGAAATGGAGTGAAGGGGCGGCTATGGGTGATCGGGTTCCCTTGTGCGAACGGGGAGTTGGCCCTCGCGTTGTCCACAGGGTGGGGTGGTGGCGTCCAAAGTTATCCACAGGCTGTGTGTGAGTTCTGTGGATGTCGGGCTGATCATCTGGTACGCGAAGTGCTCGGCGATGGATTCCCCGATCAAACCTCGCTCACACACTCTTTCGGGTGGGATTTGCTCACTCCGGAGAGTTGGTCAAGAGAAATGGGGTGACGTGAGTGATAGGTGTGGCGATAGGTGGGTTGGTGCGAGCTGGGTGATGTGTCGATTACGTCGGGTTGATGTGTCGACTTGTCCCCAGCCCGCGCCCCCTGCCTGTGGATAACTCCGTCAGGCCCGGCCGTCCTGGCAGCGGGCCAGCCACTCGTCCGCCGCCGAGAAGTCCTCGTCCTCGGTCCCGTACCGCAGCGGGGACATGTCCGACGGCTCGAAGCCCGCCCGCGGGTAGGAGCCCAGGAACCGCACATTCGGGCAGATCCGCTTCAGCCCCATCAGGGCCGAGGCGACCCGCCGGTCCGTGATGTGCCCCTCGAGGTCCACCGAGAAGAAGTAGCGGCCGATGCCCTGGCCCGTCGGGCGCGACTCGATGCGCACCAGGTTGACCCCGCGCGCCGCGAACTCCTGGAGCAGCTCCAGCAGCGCACCCGGGTGGTCGTCGCCGAGCCAGATCGCCACGGTCGTCTTGTCCGCGCCCGTCCGGGCGGCGGGCCGCGCCGGGCGGCCGACCAGCACAAAGCGGGTCACCGCGTTCTGCGCGTCATGGATGCCGCTCACCAGGGGCGTGAGCCCGTACGTCGCCGCCGCGAACTCACCGGCGAACGCCGCGTCGTAGCGCCCCTCCTGCACCAGCCGCGCCCCGTCCCCGTTGGAGGCGGCCGACTCCCACACCGCGTCCGGCAGATTGGCCGCCAGCCACTTCCTGACCTGTGGCTGGGACACCGGATGGCCGGTCACCGTCTTCACATCGGAGAGCTGGGTGCCCGGCCGTACCAACAGCGCGAAGGCGATCGGCAGCAGCACCTCGCGGTAGATCATCAGCGGTTCGCCGGTGGCGAGCTCGTCGAGCGTGATGGTCACGCCGCCCTCCACCGAGTTCTCGATGGGGACCAGCGCGGCCGCCGCCGCGCCCGACCGCACGGCGTCCAGCGTCGTCGGCACCGAGACCATGGGGGTCAGCTCGCGCGTGGCGGCCTCGGGCAGCGACCGCAGGGCGGCCTCCGTGAACGTGCCTTCGGGACCGAGGTAGGTATAAACACTGGCCGACATCACGCTGACTCCCTGGAACGGACGAGAACCGCAACGATACCCAGCGTCCGGCCCCTGACGCCGTGGTTCACCCTTCCAAGAGTGCCTGACCGACGTACTCGCCCGGGGCGCAGCCGCCCGGCACCGCGAAAAGCGCGCTCGCCTCGTGCCGCAGAAAGCGCGACAGCCCGTCGCCCCGGTCCAGCTTCCGCTGCACCGGTACGAAGCCCTTCATCGGATCCGCCTGCCAGGCGATGAACAGCAGCCCCGCGTCCGGCGCGCCGTCCGCGCGGAAGCCGTCGTGGTACGAGAACGGGCGGCGCAGCATCGCAGCGCCCTGGTTCGAGACGGGCGCGGCGACCCGTACGTGCGCGTCGCCGGCGATGGCCAGCGACCCGTCCGCGTTCACCTTGTCCAGCTGGACCGGTGTGGTCTCGGTGCCGCCGGACAGCGGGGCCCCGTCCGACTTGCGGCGGCCTATCACCCGCTCCTGCCGCTCCGGGGAGAGGTGGTCCCAGGAGTCGAGGAGCATCCGGATCCGCCGCACCACCGCGTACGAGCCGCCCGCCATCCAGTCCGGCTTCCCCTGCGCGGAGACGAAGATCCGCTGGTCGAAGTCGTCGTCCGTGGGCTTGGGGTTGTTGGTGCCGTCGACCTGCCCCATGAGGTTGCGGGCGGTCATGGGGCGGGAGGTCGCGCCGGGCGTCCGGTTGAAGCCGTTCATCTGCCAGCGCACCCGGGCCGTCTCCCCGGCCTCGCGCTGGAGCGCGCGCAGCGCGTGGAAGGCGACCAGCCCGTCGTTCGCGCCGATCTGGAGCCACAGATCGCCGTTGCTGCGCTTCGGGTCGAGCACGTCTGCGGAGAAGTCGGGGAGCGGGGCCAGCGCCTCCGGCAGCCGGTCGCCCAGCCCCACCTTGCCGAAGAAGGTACGGCCGAAGCCGAAGGTGACGGTGAGCGACGCCGGGCCCGCGTCCAGCGCGATGCCCGTGTCGTTCGCCGGGGCCTTGCCCGCGGTCAGCTCCTCGGCCGTCTTCGACCAGCGGCGCAGCAGCGCGGCGGCCGCCTTGCGGTTCGCGCCGGGCGCCAGGTCGAGGGCGACCACATGGCCGTGCGCCTGGAGGGGGGTGGTGATGCCGGCCTGGCGCTCGCCGTGGAAGGGCACGGTGGTCGAGCCGACGGAGCTGAGCGGGTCGGGGTCGGTGCGTACCGACTCGCCGGCGTACGCCCCGGCCGCGCCGCCCGCGACGAGCCCGGCCGCGCCGACGGCGCCGGCCGTGCCCAGCAGGCGGCGCCGGGAGATCGGGGACGAGGGTTCCGGCTGGGTGCCGGGGGTGTGCTGGGTTTTCGGGGTCGTGCTCATTGGCCGATCTTCAGGGTCCTGGTCTCCGTCACCTGGTCGATGTCGGAGGTCCGTACGGTCAGGGCGAGCCGCCAGGTGCCGCCCATGGGCAGCTGGAAGCTCTTCGCGCTCCAGTGGCCGGTGGCGACGTGCTCCAGCGGCACGGTCAGCGGGCCGATGTTCTCCTTCGGGAGCGTCAGGGTCACCTTCGCCTCCTCCGCGTCCACAGGCCGGTCGGCCAGGTCGAAGGTGAAGACATGGATCAGGTTGTCGCCGGGGAGGGCCGGGTCCAGCATGAAGATCGCCTTGCCGCGGCCGCTCTTGGGCCCCGTGTTGTACGGGATCTCGACGCTGATCGGGTCGACGGCCGGGGTGGTGTCCACGGCCGCGCCGCCGGACTTCGCGCTCGCGACGGCGCTCGCGGCCCGGCCGGGCTGGGTCGTGCTGAGCACCGTGGCGACGGCGAGCAGCACGACGGCCACGACCGTCTCCGCGAGTACGGAGCGGTAGAGCGAGCCGCGTGTGAGGTCGCCGTGGCGCTTGCGGAGGGTGGCGGCTTTGGAGACCGCCGCCTTCTGGCGGGCGAGCTGGGCGGTGCGCACGGGGTCGGCGGCGGCAGCCTCTTCCGTGTCCTTGGCCTCTTCCTCTTCTTTCTCTTCCTCGGCCTCGGCTTCGTCACCGCTCGCCGTCGCCTCCTCGTCCGTGAGGCGGCCCGTCCAGCGGCGCGAGACGGAGGCGATGGCGACGAGCACCGCCACGAGGCCGACCTTGACGAGCAGCCAGCGCCCGTACTCGGTGCCGGTCAGCGCGTCCCAGGAGCCGACCTGCCGCCACGACTGGTAGAGGCCGGTGAGGGTCAGTACGACGACCGAGCCGAAGGCCAGCCGCGAGAAGCGGCGCACGGCCGTCCGCCCGATCGGCTCCCCCGCGCGCAGCGTGGCCACGAGCGCCGCCAGGCCGCCCAGCCACACGCCCACGGCGAGCAGGTGGACCACGTCGACCGGCATCGCGACGGTGGACTGGATGCCGACCGAGGCGTGCTCGGCCATCGCCCAGGTCGCGGCGATGCCCACCGAGACGACGGTGCCGCCGAAGGCGAGCCCGAAGGCCAGGTCCTGGCGCCGCCCCTGGTCCTCGTCCGCCGCGCGGCGCGCGTACGAGCCGAAGAGCACGGCCAGGAAGAGCGCCGCCGCCCCGAGCAGCATCAGCCGCGACAGCAGCGCCGCGCCCGCCTTGGTGGACAGCACATCGCTCAGGCCGCCGAGGTCGAAGACCCCGCCGATGCCCTTGCCGTCGGTGTACGGGCCGCGCAGCAGCAACAGCAGCAGGGTCGCGGAGAAGAGGGCCACCCAGCCGCCGACGGTGAGCTTCTGGACCGGCCGCGAGGAGCGGCACAGCCCGGCGAAGACACAGCCGCCGACCAGCACCGTGAAGCCGCCGTAGGCGACGTACCGCCCGATGTCGTACAGCGTCTCGACCGTCTCGTCGGGGCCCGCCGCCGAGGGCACCTTGGCCTTCGTCTTGGACGGCGCGCCGATGGAGAAGGTGAACGCCCCGGCCACCGGGTGGCTGTCCTCCGAGACCACCTTCCAGGCCACCGTGAACGTGCCGTCGGGCAGCCCGGCGTGCAGCGCGACGCCGGCCGTGGACGACTTGCCGCCCACATGGGCGGGTTTGCCGGTGTCCACCCGATTGCCCTTCGGGTCCAGGACGCGCACGGAGTCGCCGGACAGCAGCACCCCCTCCGAGAAGGTGAGCCGCACCACCGACGGCGCGGCCTTGACCACCGCGCCGTCCGCGGGGTCGGTCTCCGTGAGCGCGGCGTGCGCCGACGCGGAGGACGCGCCGAAGCTGAGCGCGCACAGCAGCGCGGCGAGCAGGGCGCCGAAGACCGACAGCAGTCGCCTGGCGGTCGGCCTGGACGGCCCGGTCAGCCTGGTCGTCCTGATCAGGGAGGGGGGCAGCGAGGGCATCGGGCGTCAGTCCTTGGGGCGGTACGTCGTCGGCTCGACCGGGACCTTGATCTCGATGGGGTCGGAAGAGGCGAAATGCAGGGTGAAACCGACCTTGTCACCGACGTTCGGCTTGCGGGTCAGATTTGTCAGCATCAGATGATCTCCGCCGGTGGCCAGCCGCAGCTCGCCATTGGCCGGGATCTTCAGCGACCGCACCTGCTTCATCCGGGTGCCGGTGGTGGTGTGCATGGTGACTTCGCCGGCGAGCGAAGTGGTGACGGAGGTCAGCTCGTCGGCGCCGCCGCCCTTGTTGGTCACCGTCACATAGCCCGCGGCCATGTCCCGGGTCGGGGGCTGGGGCACGTACGCGCCGCTGACCGACAGCTTCGGCCGGTCGCCGCCGCCACCACCGTCCTTGCCGCCGCAGGCCGCGAGGGCGGCGGACAGGGTGAGGACCAGCGCGGCGGCGGCCGTCCGCCGCGCGCCGGTCGCCGTCCCGGTCACGGGTTCTGCCCCTTGATGATCTTCGGCAGGTCCTTGACGTACTGGTCGGCCGTGGTCTCGGTGGTGTAGAGCCAGTGGTTCTTGTCGTCCTTGGGGGAGAAGGCGATCACCTCGGCGCCGTGGTTGACGGTGATGCTGCCGTCCTTCTCCTTCTTCGGCTTCTCGACGAGGATGCCCAGCGGCCGCGCGGCGGCCTGGATGGTGTCGAAGTCGCCGGTCAGCGCGGTGAAGTCCTGACCGCCCTGGCCGTCCAGCCAGGAGCGCATGCGCTTGGGGGTGTCCCGCTCGGGGTCGGTGGTGACGAAGACGACCTGGAGCTTGTCGCGCTCGGCCTTGGGGAGCTTCTGCTCCGCGAGGCCGATGTTGCTCATGACCAGCGAGCAGACGTCCGGGCAGTAGGTGTAGCCGAAGTAGATCAGGGTGGGCTTGCCCTTGGTCTCCTTCAGCAGGTCGTACTTCTTGCCGTCCGTGTCGGTCAGGACGAGATCGGGCTTGGCCTTGGGCTCGTCGAGGACGATCGCCTGGCCGGGCTTGCTGCCGCCGGAGACATCGGCGGCCTTCTCGGTCTGGTCGCCGTCGCCGCCGGAGCCGCCGCAGGCGGTCAGGGTGAGAGCGGTGGCGGTGACGAGGGCCGCGCCCAGGTATGTGGTGCTGCGCATGGAGTCGTTCTCCAAAAGATGCGGGTGGATCGGTGGTGCGGGGGTGGCGGGCATGCGCGCCCACCACCCCCTCGGGCCCCTCGGTGCGGGGTCGGGATCAGGCGTTGCGACGGCGGCCGGCGAGCACGCCGAAAGCCACGCCGGCGACGCCGACGACGATGCCCACGATGCCCAGCACACGGGCGGTGGTGTCGCTGTTGTCGCCGCCGTCATCGCTCGACGCGGAGGCGGTCTTCTCGGTGGCGCCGTCGGCCTCGGCCTTCGCGTTCTGGGTGCCGCCGCCATGGCCGTCGGAGCCCTCGGCCGGCTTGACGAGCTTGAGGACGGGCGCCGGGTTCTCGGGCTCCGGCGCACCCTCCTTGGGCGCCTCGATCCAGCGCACGACCTCCTTGTCGTCGTACGTCTGGAGGGCCTTGAAGACCAGTTGGTCGGCGTCGTCGGGCAGTGCGCCGACCGACAGCGGGAACTGCTGGAAGGTGCCCGGCTCGATCTTGCCGCCGCTCCAGGTGACCTTGGTGACCGCCTCGGTGACCTTCTCGCCGTGCACCTCGACCGGCTTGGCGAGCTTGGTCTTGGTGAGCTTCACGTCCCAGCCGGGCACCGGCTGCGCCATCACCGAGGCCAGCGGGTGGTCGGCGGGCAGGGTGACCTCGAGCTTGACGGTCGAGGCGTCGTCCTTCTCGTTGGGCACCTTGAAGGCGATCGTGCTGTAGCCGCCCTGCTCGGCCTGGCCCGGCTGCACGCTGACGTGCGCGAAGGCGGGGGTGGCGGCGAACAGCACCAGTGCTCCGGCGGCGATGCCGCAGGCCATCGGAAGACGGCGGAGACGGCGAAGACGCATGGCGTTCATGACAAAACACTCCATGGCAGGAATGAATCGGGATTTGGGGGTGGCGCGCGTGCGGCGACAGCGCGAACGCCCCCGGTCCCGCCGGAGTGCGCCGCGTCGGTCAGGCCGCGAGGTCGAAGCGCGGCGGGCCCCGCCTGATCACACTGTGCTGGAGTACGAGGGTCTCGGCCGCGCACTCGTCCCGTTCGGGTGTGCGCGGCCGGCGCACGGAGGCGCCGAGCGGCTCGTCCTGGCCGGCGCGCAGCGCCCGGATCAGCCGCAGCGCGGCGCGCAGCGCCCGTACGAGCGCGGCTTCCGCGACCCCGCGCGCCCCGTCCGCCGACAGCCGCACCGCCCGCCACACGGCCACCTCGCCGCGGCGCAGCAGCCAGCCGACGGCGAGGGCGGCGAGCAGATGCCCCAGCGCCATCGGCAGCGACGGCAGCAGGGTGTCCAGGTGCATGGCCCCGGGGCCCGGCCGGGACGGCGCGGAGCCCACCGTGGCGGGGTCGATCCCGGCGTGGGTGACGATCCGGTGCGCCGTGGCGGCGTCCAGCCGGACGGGGCCCGAGCCGCACAGCAGCCGGCCGGCCATGGCGGTCACCCCGCCCTCGGAGCCGCCCGTTGCCGGGGTCTGCTGGGTGGTGCGCTGCCCGAGCGCGAAGACGGCGTGGAGCGCGAGCTGGCCCACGCCCAGGACCACGGCGATCCCGGGCAGCGACCGCTCCCGCCCGGCCAGCGGCGCCACCGTCGCGAACAGCACCGCGCAGCCCGCGCCGAGCGTCCACAGCGGCACGGTCGTGCAGGAGCCGAGCATGTGTCCGCCCGCGGACAGCACGACGCAGACCGCGGTGAACACCGCGGCCCGCAGTATCCGCAGATCGGCTCCGGCGCGTCCGTGGGGGGCAGACATGGCCGCGCCATCATCCCACTGGGCCCCGAATTCCCCCACGGCGGGTGGGGCGTACCGCCGCACACCTGGACAGCTCCATGCGCCGCTCCATACACCGCGATATGGAATATGCGCTTCCGCCGAATGAGGGGAGTCACGTCAATCGGACGCTTACGGACCATGGACGCAGGCAATACGTAACGGTATGTCGAGCCGTGGCCGGGAGGCTGGAGTATGAGCATTTGGTGGTCACTCCATCTGCCGCGTGAGGCGGCGAGCGTTCCGCTCGCCCGGCGCCTGCTCCTCGGCACCATGGAGACGGCCGGGGTCGATCCCGAGATCTCCTACGACCTGTCGGTCGCCCTCTCCGAGGCCTGCGCCAACGCGGTCGAGCACGGCGGCGCGGACGGCGCCGACGGGGACTACAGAGTCACGACCTTCATCGACGGCGACACCTGCCGCATCGAGGTCACCGACTCCGGGCCGGGCTTCCACCGCCGCCCCGTCCCCGCCGGTCCGGGGGACTGGGCCAAGGCCCCGCAGCCCCACCCCGCCGCGAGACAGCCGGCCCCCGCCCAGGCAGAGCACGGGCGAGGGCTCTTTTTGATCGAGGCGCTGACCGACCACGTCCGCTACCGCGACCGCCCGGGGCGCGGCGGCGTGGTGGTCAGCTTCGACAAGATCCTCAAGTGGCGCGAGGACTCCCTGACGGGGGTGTGACAGCCCCCTCCAGGTTGGCCGAGAGGTCGGGCGGCAGCCCGCGGCACAGCGCGTCCAGCGCGCCCGCGAAGGCGTGGTCGGGCGGGGTGGCGTAGCCGACGACCAGGCCGTCGCGGGGCGGTCCCGCCGCGTCCGGATGGCGGTAGCCGGCCAGGCCCTCCAGGGCGAGCCCCTGCCAGGCGGCGGCCTGGACGGCGGACCGCTCGGTGCCCTCCGGCAGCTCCAGCACCGCGTGCAGTCCCGCCGCGACGCCGCTGACGCGGATGTGCGGGGCGCGTTCGGCGAGGGCGGCGACCAGCTGGTCCCGGCGGCGCCGGTAGCGCTGGCGCATGGTGCGGATGTGCCGGTCGTATCCGCCCGACTCGATGAAGTCGGCGAGGGTGAGCTGGTCGAGCGCGCTCACCCACGCCTCCCGCTCCCCCTTGGCGGCCAGGACCTCGTCCACGAGGTGGTCGGGCAGCACCATCCAGCCCAGCCGCAGGGCCGGGGTCAGGCTCTTGCTGACCGACCCCACGTAGAGGACATGCCCGGGGTCCAGGCCCTGGACGGCGCCCACGGGCTTGCGGTCGTAGCGGAACTCGCCGTCGTAGTCGTCCTCCAGGACCAGCCCGCCGCGGGCGCGCGCCCAGTCGACGGCGGCCGCCCGCCGCAGGGGGTGCAGGGGCCCGCCGGTGGGGAACTGGTGGGCGGGCGTGAGCAGGACGGTCCGTACGCCCTGGAGCGAGGCCAGCTCCTCGGTGCGGGCGCCGTCCGCGTCCAGCGACAGCGGCACGGTACGGATCCCGGCGGCGGCGAGCAGCGAGCGGTGGAAGCCGAGGCCGTACGCCTCCACGGCCGCCGTGCCGCGCACCGCCGCCGTCCCGGCCAGCAGCCGCAGCGCGTGGGCGTACCCGGAGCAGATGACGATCCGGTCCGCGTCGGTGCGCACGCCCCGGGCGCGGGCCAGATAGCCGGCCAGCGCGCGGCGCAGCTCCGGGCGGCCGTGCGGATCGCCGGGGCCGAAGGCCTCGTTGGGCGCGGCGGTCAGGGCGCGGCGGGCGGAGGCCAGCCAGGCGGAACGGGGGAAGGACGCGGCGTCGGGCTGGCCTTGCAGCAGATTGTGGACGGGCTCGGGAGGACGCGCGGGCGCGCTCCGGGCGCGCCGCACGGGCGCCGAGCCGAAGCCCACGGCCGCGCGGCCCCCGCCCCGCCCCCGGGCGCCGCCCTCTTTTTGAGGCTTGGTCCGCCTGGGCGGGGGCGGTGCGGCCCGGGGCGCGACGCGGGTGCCGGAGCCCTGGCGGGCGGTGAGCCAGCCCTCGGCGACCAGCTCGGCGTAGGCGCCGGCCACGGTGTTGCGCGCCAGGCCGAGGTCGGCGGCGAGGGACCGGTACGGCGGCAGCCGGGTGCCGGGGGCGAGCCGGCCGTCGCGGATGGCCTCGCGCAGCGCCCCCGCCAACGCCGCCCGGCGGCTGCCCGCCTTGGCCGGCTCCAGATGGAGATCACTGCCGAGGGCCGCCGCCGGATTGACCCAGGATTCCGCCACGGCGACCGACGATACCCCGGGTCTCTTCTCCCAAGCTCGGCTCTTCAGGGCCTGAAGAAGGGCCTGAAGAAGCGCCTGAAGAACGGCCTAAAGAAGCGCCGCCATCCACGCCTCGACGTCGTCGGAGGTGCGGGGAAGCGCGGCCGAGAGGTTCCGGTTGCCGTCCTCCGTGACGAGGATGTCGTCCTCGATGCGGACCCCGATGCCCCGGTACTCCTCGGGGACCGTCAGGTCGTCGGCCTGGAAGTACAGGCCGGGCTCGACCGTGAGGCACATGCCGGGCTCCAGGGTGCCCTCCGCGTACGCCTCCCGGCGGGCCACGGCGCAGTCGTGGACGTCCATGCCGAGCATGTGGCCGGTGCCGTGCAGCGTCCAGCGGCGCTGGAGGCCGAGCTCCAGGACGCGCTCGACCGGGCCCTCGATCAGGCCCCACTCGACCAGCCTCGCGGTGAGGACCCGCTGGGCGGCGTCATGGAAGTCGAGGTATTTCGCGCCCGGCTTGACCGCCGCGATGCCCGCCTCCTGCGCCTCGTACACCGCGTCGTAGATCTTGCGCTGAAGCGGCGTGAAGCGGCCGCTGACCGGCATCGTGCGGGTCACGTCGGCGGTGTAGAGGGTGGGGGTCTCCACACCCGCGTCAAGGAGCAGCAGCTCCCCGGAGCGGACGGGGCCGTCGTTGCGCACCCAGTGGAGCGTGGTGGCGTGCGGGCCGGCGGCGCAGATGGAGGCGTAGCCGACGTGGTTGCCCTCGACGCGGGCGCGCAGGAAGAACGTGCCCTCGATGTAGCGCTCGGAGGTGGCCTCGGCCTTGTCGAGGACCTTGACCACGTCCTCGAAGCCGCGCACGGTCGAGTCGACGGCCGCCTGGAGCTGGCCGATCTCGAACTCGTCCTTGACCAGCCGCTGCTCGCTGAGGAACGTGCGCAGCTCCGCGTCGCGCTCGGCGGTGACCTTGTCCGTCAGGGCCGCCTCGAGACCGGCGTCGTGGCCGCGCACGATGCGCACCGGGCCGGTCGCGGCCCGCAGCTCGTCGGCGAGCTTGCGCACGTCCTTGGCGGGCAGGCCCAGCAGCTGCTCGGCCTCGGCGAGGCTGTGGCGGCGGCCGACCCACAGCTCGCCCTGGCCGTCCAGCCAGAACTCGCCGTTCTCCCGGTTGGAGCGGGGCAGCAGATAGATGGTCGCGGTGTGGCCCCCGGGGCCGTCCGGCTCCAGGACCAGGACGCCGTCATGCGTCTGGTCGCCGGTGAGGTACGCGTACTCCGTGGCGGCCCGGAAGTCGTACTCGGTGTCGTTGGAGCGGGTGCGGAGGTTGCCCGCGGGAATGACCAGCCGCTCGCCGGGGAACCGCGCGGAGAGCGCGGCGCGGCGGCGGGCGGTGTGGGGCGCCTGCTCGATGGGCTCCAGGCCGTGCAGCTCGGTGTCGGCCCAGCCCGACTGCATGTTCTCGGCCAGCTCGTCGGAAACGCCTGAGTAAAGGCCGTTCTTCCGCTGCTTGATGGGCTGCTCCGCGGCCTCTGGGGTCTCCAGGGCCTCGGAGGTGGGCTCCTCGGTCACGTCATCCTCCTCGCGTTGGACCGTGTCCATGGTAGGCGCGGGGTATGACGGCCGGGACGTGCCTGATCTACCGTCGATTGCCGGTCAAAGAGGATTTCAGTCTTTTTGTCACTCGATGACCGGTCGGAGTTCTCGGGATTCATCGCCGTTCATCGCCGTTCACGCGCGGTCAGTCGAAGTGGGCGACGAGCAGGACGACGTCCTCCGCGCAGTCGTCGGCGGCGCTCGCGCCCCCGCCCGCCCCGCTTCCGGCTCCGGCCCCGCTTCCGGCTCTGGCTCCGGCTCCAGCTCCGGGGAGGACCGTGCGCAGCACGTGGTCCGCGAAGCCGTCCGGATCGTGCCGTACGGCCCTGGGGGCGCTCGCGGCGGCCGTGTGCAGCCGCGCGAAGGCCCGGTCCATGGGCTCTCCCGTGCGGTGGAGCAGCCCGTCGCTGTAGAAGAGGAGCGTTTCTCCATGGGCGGGTTCGAGCTCCACGCTGGGCGCCTCCCAGCAGGAGAGCATGCCCAGCGGCGCGGACAGGGCGGTCTCCACGAACTCGGTGCGCCGCTCGCCGGTGATCAGCGGCGGGCAGTGGCCGGCCCCGGCCATGACGACCTTGCGCGGCAGGGGCTCGTAGTAGGCGAAGAGGGCGGTCGCGGAGCGGGCGGGCTCGGTCAGCCGCAGCAGCAGTTCGAGGTCGGAGAGCACGGCCACCGGATCCTCGCCCTCCATCACGGCGTACGCGCGCAGGGAGGCCCGCAGCCGCCCCATGGCGGCGATCGCGCTGGGTCCGGAACCGGTCACCCCGCCGACGGAGAGGCCGAGCGCGCCGTCGGGCAGCGGCAGCGCGTCGTACCAGTCTCCGCCCCCGAGGGGAGCCGCGCGGTGGCGCACGGCGAGGCGGACCCCGGGGATCCGGGGCAGCCGCGTGGGCAGCAGCTCCTCCTGAACGGTGGCGACGGTGGCGCGGGCGCGGGTGAGCTCGACCAGCCGGGCGATGTGCGCGGCGGCGTAGCGGCAGTACAGGCCCACCAGGTGGCGCTGGCGCTCGGCGGGCTCGGCCGGTTCGTCGTACAGCCAGGCCGCCGCGCCGAGCCGTCCGGTGGGTCCCCCGGCGCCCGTGGGGCTCTTCGAGGCGGTGCCGGGGCCGGCGAGCGGGTCGAGCGCCACGGCGTAGCTCGCGGAGTAGCCGAGGCGGGCGGCGACTTCGCGGTGGCGCGGGTCGAGTTCGGCCTCGCCCGGGATGTCGGGGTGCGCGACGCCGGGCCGCGGCTCGCCGTCCGGCTCGGGCAGCCCGTCCAGGAGGTGGCCGGCCGACGCGGAACCGCGCGGGAGTGTCTCGATATGGCCGAGGTCGGCGCGCCCGAGGCCGAGGCCGACGGTGGTGACCGGGCCGAGCCCGTCGGCCGGTTCCAGTGCGACCAGCCCGCGCCGGGCGCCCACGAGCGCGGCTCCGGCGCGCAGGAGTTCGTGCAGCGCGTCGTCCAGCGTGCCCGTGAGGGCGAGCCGCTCGGTGAGTTCGTGGAGGGTGGTCAGGTCCGAGACCCACCGGGCGAGATGGTCCTGAAGGGCGGGACCGGAGACGGCGGCGGTGGCGGATTCGGAGGCGGTGGGCGGCGTGACGGGGTCGGAAGTGTGTGTGGGGGCGGGTAGTGAAGGATCGATTCCGGCCACTTTCGGCAGGTGGGGCGAGCTCATGGCCCGCCGCCTTCGCACGCGGCCTCCGGCTTGCTCGATCGCATCGCAAACCCCCTGTCGTGCTGCGCCGCTAAGGTGCCGCTACTGTCTCCACATGTACACGCACCGGAGAGGCGATGTCCAGCATTGTCCCGGTGGTCTTGTTGGTGTCTGTGCGGAATTGAACTTGGCTGAAAAGAGGTAGTTGCGTTGCCGATTTAGGGTCGACTGGCGTCATTCGACAGCGCGTCGTCTCCATCGCGGCGGGTACACATTCGGAGAAGGGCAGGGGCAGTTGGGACCGCCCCGGAACCCCGTGGCCGGTCCAGGCGTCATAGACGGCAACGGCCGGCGCCCATCCCCGAGTGGCGAGGAAGCGCACTAAAGAAGGCGGCAAGCGCCATGTGCGCGCCACCCCTCGCCACGTTCCACGCTCGGCCTGCGGCGTGATGCGCTGCCTTGTACGCGCAGTGACTTGTGATCCACGTGGTGTGACGGGCCGAACAATGCCGGACAGCGCCACGTAGTGCCATGCGAAGTGCCATGTCCATGTAGTGCGACGGAACAGCCCTCGGCGTTAACGGAAAGGAACGAGCGCTCATGCGCGAGATCCTCGGAAGGCGACGCAAGTTCTCGCTGCGGCGCGGTGCGCGGTCGCCGCTGCTCCGTGCGGCGCTCACCTGCGCCACCGAGTGGCAGTGGCCCGTACTCCCCGGCGTGGGCCTGACGCCCGGCGGCGGACGGCCGCGTGCGTGCGGATGCCCGCAGCCGGACTGCGCGGTGCCCGGCGGCCACCCCTTCGACCCGGTCCTCCTCGCGGCGACCACCGACCCGCGCATGGTGCGCTGGTGGTGGGCGAACCGCCCGACCGCGCCCGTCCTGCTCGCCACCGGAGGGCGCGGCCCGTGTGCGGTGAGCCTGCCCGCGGTCGCCGGCATGCGGGCGCTGGCCGCCTGTGAGCGGTCCGGCGTGCGGCTCGGCCCAGTGATCGCCACGTCCACCCGCTGGGCGCTGCTGGTGGCTCCGTACTCCCTCGAAGAACTCGGCGACCTGCTCTACCACCAGGACTGGGTGCCCAGCTCGCTGCGGTTCCACGGCGAGGGCGGCTATCTGGCGCTGCCCCCCTCGCAGCTCGGCTCGGGCGGGGTGCGCTGGGAGCGGGCCCCGCTGCGCCGCGGCGGGCGGCCGTGGCTGCCCGAGGTCTCCACAGTGGTGGACGCGCTGGTCGAGGCGAGCACCAGCGCGCCCGACGGAGGCAGCAGGCTGGCCTACTGACCTCGCGGAGGCGTGTGTGCGGGGCCCCGGCGCGTGACGTGCGCCGCGGGCCCCGACGCGTTGGGGGCGGGTGTCGGCGTGTTGGGTCCGGTGCCCCCGGCTCCGCGGCTGCCCTCAGATCGCGGGAGAGGGCCGTGGGGCGCCGTGCACGCCCGCCCTGGGGTCCCGGTGGCCTGGAGGCCGCCCACGGCGCGGAGACGGCCGTGTGTGCCTTCGTGGCGGTTGCGGTTGCGACGGGGACGGTCTGCGGCGGCCCCGCGCAGGGGACTCAACTTCGTAGACCGCGGGGTGCGTTGGCCGCCCTCGGCGGAACCCTCACCCTCGCCCTGCCCGTACGCCGCCCGGCCCGTACGGGACGCGGGTGCGGGGCGGATGCGGGGCGGACATGGAAGCGCCCGGTCGCTGGCGACGGGGGATGCACCAGCGACCGGGCTTTTAAAACCGTAACAAGAGATCGGCGGTTCGCAAATTCGATCGCGGATTTCCGGACGCGTAATTGCAGGGCGTAGCGGTGAGTTGTGAGCAGTGTCACGCGTACGGTTCCCCGCATTTGAGCCCGGTATGACCGTCAGCTGAGCGTCACCTGACGGTTGGTGAGCCCGCCGCGCGCCCGCCGCTGCTCGGCGGTCAGCGGAGCGTCCGAGGCCAGCGCCTCGGCGAGCCGCTCCGCGAACGCCTCGGCGGGCTTCTCCACGTCCTCCGCGCCCATCTCGCCGGGCAGGTCCCACACCGGGACCGTGAGGCCGTGCGCCCGGAAGGAGCCGACCAGCCGGGTGCCTTCACCGAGGGAGGAGGCGCCCGCGGCGTGCAGCCGCGCCAGGGCGTCGAGCAGCTGCTCCTCCGGGTGGGACATCACCCAGCGCAGGTGGTTCTTCTCCGGCGTCCGGCACCAGTAGGCGGCCTCGACGCCGGCGAGCCGGGCGGTCGGGATGGCGGCGGCGTTGGCCCGTTCGAGGGATGCGGCGACCTCACCGGTGGCGCTCGCGGCGTCCTCGAGCCAGAACTCGAACCCCTCGTGCAGGGTCGGCGAAAAACCGCCCTTCGGATCGAGTAGATCCTGGAGCCGCGGACCCTCGCCGGAGACCCGTTCGGCGGCCACCGGCGTCCCCGGCTCGGCGGTCAGGGCGCGCTGGAGGGTGTCGGCCAGGTCGCGGCTGATGTCGCCGGAGGCCGTGTCGTTCTGGAGGCCGAGCATGACGGCGCCGTTGTCGCGGCGCAGCGCCGGCCAGGCCATGGGCAGCACGGTCGCGAGGGTCACGGACGGGACGTCCTCGGGCAGCCCTTCGGCGAGCTTGAGCTCGATGGTCGCGGCGGGGACGAGCTCGCGCAGCGCGACCCAGTCGCACTCGCCGGGCAGCCCCTCGAAGGGGCGGTGCACCAGCTCGGTGACGGCGTGCGCCGCCTCCCGGCCGTGGCAGGCCTTGTAGCGGCGGCCGGAGCCGCACGGGCAGGGCTCGCGCGCCCCCACCACGGGGATCTCCGCGCTCGTGACCCGCGGTCCGGCCTTCGTCGTCTGGGGGCGGCGCTTCTTGCCCATGGCGTGGCAGTCTCCCGATCGTGCGGCGCGTCGCTTCGTGGTCACGGCCGCGGTGCTTCTCGCAGGGCCGCGGTCGCTCCGCACGGCCCGTACGACTGGTACGGGCGGGAGCCTAGCCCTTTGGCCGAACCCAGTCGGCGAACCCCGTCGGCGAGGCCGGTCGCGCGCCCTAGGCGCGCTCGTCCAGATCGGCGAAGCCGAGGTCGGAACCGAGGCCGCGGTCGAGGTCGGGATCGAGGTTCGGATCGAGGTCGGGATCAAGCTCGGGGTCGGGGTCGAGCCCCGAGAGGAGGGTGACGCGCCTGCGGAGATCCTCATGGGCGGGCAGCGACGCCCATACGGTCACTTCCCCGGTGCCGTCCCGCACCCCCCAGTCCTCGGCGAGCGACGTGATGATGTTGAGCCCGCGACCGCCGCGCGCGGTGATGGAGGGATTGGCCGGAACTGGCCTTGTCGGGCCACCGCCGTCGGTCACTTCGACGGTCAGCCGGGCGTACTCGTCGATATGCCAGGCCACCCGGACGGTCTCATGGCCATGGTCGGAGCGCAGCGGCCGGCCATGCCGCCACGCGTTGCTGAGCAATTCCGAGAGAATCAGCACCGCGTCGTCTGTGACCGAATCCGGTACCCCAGTCCTGCTCAACTCGTCACGCATCCGGTGCCGTGCCGCACCTACGCCCGCAGGACCATGGGGTACGGCCATGGTCGAAGACGTCGGCACCTGCCGTGCCACCACCAACGCCACCCCCGAGACCTCCTTAGCCCCACGCCACGGGATGGATGCCCCGCGGGGCTGGAGCAGAAACAGGCCATGTGGCATCTGGTGACGCACTCGTCACGATCGAATACGTACCGAACGCGCCGGTGCACGCCTTGTAATGCCCATTATGAGCGTCCGAGTTGCGACAGTACCTGTTTGGGGCGGTTCGTAATCACGGCGTCGACCCCCAGGCGGGCGCACAGCTCGACGTCCGCCGGATCGTCCACGGTCCATACGTGCACTCGGTGCCCCGCGCGGTGCAGCCGTGCCACATAGTCGGGGTGATTGCGTACGATCCGGATGCTCGGTCCCGCGATGCGCACTCCGCGCGGCAGCGCGCCGTCCCGGTGGCGCGGCAGCAGGAACTGCATCAGATAGACGGTGGGGACCGCGGGCGCCGCGGCGCGCACCCGGTGCAGCGAGCGCGCCGAGAAGCTCATGACGCGCACGGACGGGGGCTCGCCGGGCGGCGGGGCGTCCAGGCCGTAGCGGCGGAGCAGGGTGAGCAGCCGCTCCTCGATCTGCCCGGCCCACCGGGTCGGGTGCTTGGTCTCGATGGCCAGCTCGACGCGGCGCCCGGCGTCGGCGACGAGTTCCAGGAGCCGTTCGAGGGTGAGGACCGCGGTGCTGTCGCGGCTGTCGCGGTCCGGCGCCTCCTTGTCGCCCGCCTGCCCTTTCCAGGAGCCGAAGTCCAGGGCGGCGAGATCGGCCAGCTCGAGCGCGGAGACGGCGCCCCGGCCGTTGGAGGTGCGGTTGACGCGGCGGTCGTGGACGCAGACCAGGTGCCCGTCCGCGGTCATCCGGACATCGCATTCGAGCGCGTCGGCGCCGTCCTCGATGGCCCGGCGGTATGCCGCCAGGGTGTGCTCGGGGGCGTCCTGGGAGGCGCCGCGGTGGGCCACGACGGCGGGGGTGTGCGGACCGGGGCGGATGTCCCGGTCCGGGCGCTCATAGGTCACCGCGTTATGGTGCCACCGCCTGGCTTCGGGCGTCGCGGGAGGTCCCGTCCGCCGCCGTGCGGATTGGCGGCGGTTCGTTTTGTCCGGGATAAAGGGTGGTAGCCCACGGGGTCTCCGCTCCTTACAGCGGTCTGACGCGCGGTGGGAAAAGCTTACGTCGCACATCCGCAAGCGTGGGCCGTCGAAGAAAACTGTCGTGCACATGAGGAGAGAGCTGTGAGCACCGAGAACGAGGGCGCTGCCATTCCGCCTGAGGCCGGGCCGCGTCCGGCCCCTCCGGCGCCGCACCCCGACCCCGCCGTGCCCCCGGCGCCCGACTTCAAGCCGGCGGTGGGCGCCGCCCCGGCCGCCCCGGACGCGCCCATAGGCCCGCCGGGGGAGCCGGCGGCCGGGGCCAACCTGCCCGCGACGCCGACCGTCGCGCCACCGCCCGCCACGCCTCCGGCCGTCGCCGACGCCTCCGGGGCCGACCGGCCCCTCCCCGACGCGGCCTGGTGGCCCGAAGACGCCGGCAAGGCGCAGGACGGCGCCCCCGGCGGGCCGGGCGCCCCCGGCGCCCCCGGCGCTCCCTGGGGGGACACTCCCGCCCTGCCGTCCGACCCCCCGTCCAGCAAGCGCTCCGGCGGGCTCGTGGCCGCCCTCCTGGCCGCCGTGCTGGTCGCCGGAGGCATCGGCGGCGGCATCGGCTACTGGGCCGCCGACCGGCAGGACAGCGGCGACTCCACCACCATCTCGGCCCTCGGCAACCCGAAGGCGGACAGCCGCGCCCCCGGCTCGGTGTCCGACATCGCGGGCAAGGCCCTGCCGAGCGTGGTCACCATCGAAGCCGAGAGCAGCAACGGCGAGGGCGGCACCGGCACCGGCTTCGTCTACGACAAGCAGGGCCACATCCTCACCAACAACCACGTCGTCGCCTCCGCCGCCGACAACGGCAAGCTCACCGCCACCTTCTCCAACGGCAAGCGGTACACCGCCGAGGTCGTCGGCCGGGCCCAGGGCTACGACGTCGCCGTCATCAAGCTGAAGAACGCCTCCGGCGCCAAGCTCACCCCCCTCCCGCTCGGCGACTCCGACAAGGTCGTCGTCGGCGATGCCACCGTCGCCATCGGCGCGCCCTTCGGCCTCTCCGGCACCGTCACCACCGGCATCGTCAGCGCCAAGAACCGCCCGGTCGCCTCCAGCGACGGCGGCGGGGGCAACGCCTCCTACATGAGCGCACTACAGACCGACGCCTCCATCAACCCCGGCAACTCCGGCGGCCCGCTGCTGAACGCGGACGGCGGCGTCATCGGCATCAACTCCGCCATCCAGTCCGCGGGCAACGGCGGCGGCCTCGGCGGCGAGACCCAGCAGTCCGGCAGCATCGGCCTCGGCTTCGCCATCCCCATCAACCAGGCCAGGAACGTCGCCCAGCAGCTGATAAGGACCGGCGAGCCCGTCTACCCCGTCATCGAGGCCACGGTCAACATGAAGGACACCGGCAACGGCGCCACCATCGCAGGCAACGGCGCCGGCGGCAGCCAGGCGGTCGTCCCCGGCGGCCCGGCCGCCAAGGCGGGCCTGAAGGCCGGCGACGTCATCGTCAAGCTGAACGACACCGTGATCGACAGCGGCCCCACCCTGATCAGCGAGATCTGGACCCACAAGCCGGGCGACAAGGTCACCATCACCTACAAGCGAGACGGCAAACAGTCCACCACCCAGGTCACCCTCGGACAGCGCAAGGGTGACAGCTGACGCGCTAGGCTGATCCCCGCGCCACCCCAGGCGGGCCGGCGCGAGGAGGCTTGCCCGAGCGGCCTAAGGGAACGGTCTTGAAAACCGTCGTGGCAGCGATGTCACCGAGGGTTCAAATCCCTCAGCCTCCGCCCAGGTGAGAGAACGACCAGGTCAGAAGGGGCGCCCCTCGTGGAGAGGGCGCCCCTTCTGCGTTGGCGGTGTCTCGCTCCGGCCGCCCGAATCCCACCGTTGACCAGCGCGTGTGGACCAGCTGTGGACCAGATTCGCGTGGTCGCTGCACTGATATGCCCAGGGCTGAGGCGCAGACACGTGGCCGTCGCGCAGGACCGAAGCCTCCACGCCGTAGCCGCGTGGTCGGGCTAACACCGGGGAAACACGTGCCGCCCTAGAACTGTGGCTCGACATCAGGTTCTTCGGACTTCCGCAGAGGGAGACTTCATGTTTTCACGTCGATCGGCCGTGGTCGGCATCGCCTCGGTGGCGTGCGCCGCGCTGGCTCTGAGCGTGGCCGCGCCTGCCAGCGCCTCGGCGCCCGCCGACCACGTCACTGTCGGGAGCGTGCAGAAGGCGATGGAAGACTTGCTGAAGTCGGGCCACGTGGTGGGCGCCATCGGCGAGGTGTACCTGGACGGCAAGCTGATCGGGAAGGGATCGGCCGGGTCGCGCCTGCTCGACGGTAAGGGCGGCGCGATCCCGTCGAACGCCCGCTATCGGATCGGCTCGCAGACGAAGATCATGACCGCTGCCGTGGTGCTGCAACTCGTCAATGAGGGCAAGTTGAGCCTGGACGACAAGCTCAGCGCGGTCCTGCCGGAGGTGGCGGAAAAGGATCTGGTGGAGCGGGCCGACGAGATCACGGTGCTCAACCTGATCCAGATGACCTCGGGCATCCCGGAGTTCCTCGGCCCGGACCCCATGGACCCCGATCGCAACTACAGCCCGACCGACCTGCTGGCGGCCTCGCGCAAGAACCCTCGGCCGGTGGAGGTCGGGACCCCCAACCACTCCAACACCGACTACATCCTGCTCGGCATGATCATCGAGAAACTGTCCGGAAGGCCACTGGCGGCCGAATTCAACAGGAGGCTCTTCGCCCCGCTCGGAATGCGCGCTACCTACCTGCCCACAAAGCCGTGGGAGGGCATCAAGGGCCCGCACGGGCATGGCTACGCCATGGACGAGACGGGCACGCTGCACGATGCCGACAAGATCAACGCCACCATCATGCTCGGCGCCGGCGGCGTGGTCTCCACCGCGCGCGACGTCAGCGCCTTCAGTCGCGCTCTCCGCCAGGGCAGGCTCCTGCCGGAGTCGCTGAGCAAGCTGCTCACCGGCCCGCCGCCCGGCATGCCGCCGCGGACCGACGGCGGCCCGTGCGCCGGCGACCCCGAGTTCGCTCCAGGATCCCTGGGCACCGCCCCCGGCTTCGTCGCCTCGACCGCCAGTTCTTCCGACGGCCGCCTCCAGTTCGCCGTGTCCATGACGCTATCGGGGGACGATGCCGAGCGCATGAACACGCCGTCACACATCACCGACGCCCTCAAATCGGTGTTCTGCCCGTCGGCATAAAGCGTGTCGATGTCGAGGGTGGCCTAGCGGGTGGCCGCGGCGCGATGCCGGAGGCCGGGCGATCGGACGACTGTCGGCGGCCGGCCTCAATACCCGCGGTTCACCTGCGCGTTGTCAGCCGCCGTTGGTAGAACCGCTGCACGCGTCGCCCCCTGACGCGTCGCACGATAGGAGCAGCCCGGATGAGGTTCTATGACCACCTTGAGGAGCTGTAGAGGCTGTCGCACGACTCCCGGCCCCCGAAGGTCAAGAGCGATTCGCTGTTCGGTTCCGAAGTCCTTGGGGGCAACGGAATCTTGCCTAGTGGGG